>CATJNN010000208.1 GCA_949742185.1 uncultured Clostridia bacterium
GTTAAAAAATATAAATATGTTGACATGGGATTCTGAACAATATTTAAAATTTAAAAAACAACGAACCCAACCTGCTATAGATTTAGCAAAACGAATTTCTAACCGTAATCCTTTTAATATATTAGATATTGGCTGCGGTCCCGGAAACAGTACAGCAATTTTAAGAGACTTTTTCCCCACAGCAAAAATTCTTGGAGTTGACAGCTCAGAGGAAATGATAAAAAAAGCAAGAGAATCTAATTCTAATATAAACTTTAAACTTTGCGATGTTCTATCAGAATTAGATTCTCTTGATAAATACGATATTATCTTCTCAAATGCTTGTCTTCAATGGATTCCAAACCATAAAAGCTTTATACCCAAATTATTTGACAAATTAAACACAAATGGTATTCTTGCTGTTCAAATACCTATGAATTCTCAAGAGCCTTTATTTAAAATTATGGATAATGTTGTTAAAAATCCTAAATGGAATTTTAGTGACAAAACTGAAATAAACGAAACTTTATCTCCTAGCCAGTATTTTGATATACTTTCTCTTTGTTCAACAAGTTTTGATATATGGGAAACCGTATACTATCACAATATGACGTCTATTCAAAATATGATTGAATGGATAAAAGGAACACGACTAAGACCCTATCTAGATTTGCTTGACAATACAGACGCAAAAAAATTAGAAAAAGAAATTACAGACCAAATCTCGTCTGTATATAAAAAACAAATAAATGGTGAGATTATATTTAAATTCCGAAGATTTTTCTTTATTGCAACCAAATAAAACCCTAAATTACATATAAAAACTCCAATTAATACATTAATACATACCAGCAGCAGACATCACACAGCGCTAATACGACGCCTGTTGTCTGTTTAAAACCAAAACAGAGGGGATACGGCTTATGCCGTATCCCCTCTGTTGTTCTTAGTATGCCTCAAGCACTGCTCTTCTTGTGTTCGACGCGCTGCTGTTGTCCAGCACCATCGCCTTCTGTCCAAGATTCATGCATACTATAGATATGTCTCTTGTGTCTATCAGCCCGTCTCCGTTTACGTCGCACAATGCTTTTGTGTAGTATCCTACAGGACCCTGCATTGTCGCCTGCGTTCCAGCAGAACTGTTCGTAACCGTGTCGTCTTTAACCTTTTCGTCAGAAACATTTTCAGACTCAGTCTCATCGGTGTTATCAGCGCTGCTGTTATCACCGTCTGTATCGGATTTTTCGCTGTTGTCTGCTTCTGTGTTTTCTGTTTCGGTTTTTTCAGCCGGTTCGTCGTCTTCGTCTGCATCTGTTTCCGGTTTGTCTGCCGGTTCAGCCAATTCTGCTGTTTCAGCTTCTTCGGCTGTTTCGAGCTCTTCCTCGTTTGCTCCGAAGAACAAAGCTTCTGAGCTGCCGGAATCGGAATTGTCGGACGCGGAGCTGTCGGAGCCGCTGTCTGATGATGCAGGAGCGTCTTCTGACGGAGTGTTTGTGTCAGGAGTTTCCGGAGCAGGAGCTTCTTCCGACGGTTCGTTTTCGTCGGGAGTTTCCGGAGCAGGAGCTTCTTCTGACGGTTTGTTTTCGTCAGATTTGTCGGAGCTGCCGTCTCCGCCTATAACCTCTGCGTCTTTGTCTTTCACGTCGTTTCCTGTATTCTGAGACGACATATCCTGCATTATATCCCAGTACATGAGCATTGTGAACTCGTTTATATCAGCCTGATCGATTATATCCTTGCTGTCGCCGTCGGGAATGAAGTCACCGACAGTGATACGGCATCTGCCGAAGTTGTATTTAGCTTTGGCAAACGTTTTCTGAACAACAATATTTTCTATTGTGTAATCAAGATAAGCGTCGCGGCTTATTACAAGCTTGAAGTTGCCGTCTTCAAGCGGAAGGATTTCGAACAAGCCTGTCTGACCGACATTGTATACCATGTTGCCCTGGGTGTTTATTTCTGCCGGCGTCCATATAGGCTCGCCGGTTCCGGAGTCAACGCCGGTCTGTTTATACAGACGAATCTGAGCCGAGTGACCCTTGTTTGCGGAGCTCGGAGCTATAACGGACGTTTGAACCGTACCTTTCAGATATGTCTGAACTACAGGATTAGCGGTTTCGGTGTCTCTCTTAAGAACTATTGTGTAAATACCCATCTTGCCGTCATGCTGAACGGTTATTTTCACAGTGAATTCTTTCTTGTCAAGAGCGAGTCCGAAGTTGTGTTTAGCCGCCGTGCCTGCCGGAGGCGTCTTTGTGGACGCTGTTCCGTCGGTAAGCTGGAAGGTGTAGGTTGCCTCGCTGCCGTCGTCCACTAACGCCTCGAAGTTAATCTCAGGCAGAAGCGGATCTATGAGAATGCTGTATTCATCCACATCAGGATCGAAGCCGTTTACCGTTCCGTTTTCAGGATCCGCGCCCTGAACGAGCGTAAGCTCCTTATCGGCATTGTCAAAGGCTTTCAGACCGCCGAGTTTCTTCGTGTTTTCACGCGTTACTTTAAGTATATAAGTAAACGGTGTTTCGTAATCGTTAGCGCCTGTGCCGCTTATGGTGATGAAGAAGTAGCTTACTTTTTCCTCTGTGCCCAGTGAGTAGTTCTGCGGCAGGTAGTTAACGTTATTCGGGGTTGTATTGCCGTTGTAGGTTATAACAACCTCGTAATCGTCGCCGGCTCCCGTGCCTGCCTGAGCTGTCAGCCAGATATCTGTCTGTGTAATAGGAAGCGTTACTTCCTGAAGCGGTACATTCTTGCGGAAGGTGAAGCCGTCAAACGAAGTCTGATCGGTTTCATTCGGAGCAACAATAAGGTTTTCAAGACGTGCTGTACCGTCTTTTCTCGGACCGCGTTTTACGGTTATTTCATATGTTCCTGTTTCCTGAGTCGCTATTCTTGTGACTGTTACATATATAACAACCGTTGCTTCGTCCGATTCAAACATTGACAGCGGGAGCATAATGTCTTTCGCTTCAACGCCGCTTGTCATGCTTCTTTCCAGAAGATCAGCGCCTACTCTGTAGGTTATTCTGTAGTTAGACGGATCGTCGCCTTCATCAGCGCCCCATGCTGTCGCCGTAAGGCTTACGGTGCGGTCTGTATAATCTATTGTTGTCTCATAACGGGCCTTTTCGCTGTCCCACGTATTGTTTCCGTCGTCGGTATTTACCGCGGTGAGCTCATACATGCCGTCTCCGTCAGCTGTTTCGTCTGTAATCTCAAGGTTCTTGAGAGTGCAGCCGAGAACAGGCTCGTCGGAGCGTTCAACCGTAAGAGTATACTCGCCGAATGTCACGTCTGTTTCGTAAACGCGTATTATCACCTTAAACGTCTTTCCTTCGCCGGAATCCTCGTCTATAAGCGGAAGATTCTTAAAGGTAAGAGTCTTATATGAGTTCATACCGTCTGAAGCCTCGCGGAACATGTTCGGATTTCCGTCTCCGTCTGTTCCGTCCGTATCAATCGCCATAGTAACCTTGCCGCCCGGAGTCTGATAGCCGTTTAACACGTCTACCGTGAACTCTTTTGCAGCCTCGCTTATGCGCACTTTATATTCGCGTTTAGCGGGGTTAAACTTCTCTATCATCGCTGCGTTGCGCGTCTGTATATCGAGCGCAATCGGCTTATCGGTGTTATAGGCATGAACAATGTATTCGTTAACATCCTCGTAGCCGTTTGCCGAGAAGCGCGTTACGCGGAATATGAAGTCTGACGAATTTGTATCGGTGTTTATCTGCTGCATGATGTAGCCCGGCAGACCGTCTATAAGCGCGTACGACTTATCGAGATCGTTATACAGTTCCACATACGGCTGCGCGTCGCCCGACGATACCGCGGCTGCCTTTGCAAACATGTATATAATACCGTTTGTTCCGGAAGCGTCTATCGGTGCGTCGTATTCAAACACCTTGCTGCTGAACGGCTGAACAAACTCTGCCTGAACATCATTTGTCGAATCGCCGTCCGTATTCATCATAATCATATCCAGATACGGGCTTAACGGTTTCGCCGCCATGCGTTCAACGTAGAGAATGTAGTCGCGTTCATGCAGTCCATCCTCTGTTACAACGCGTATATCAAAGCGGTCTGTATCCGTGGTTACAGCATATCTTGCCTTATGCGAGCCGGATACGTCTTTTGCCACCGGCGCGCCGTTTATATACAATTTGTCTGACGGATTTGCAGTTTGTATATCCATTGTAACCGTCTGAGCGGCGTTTGCTATAACAACAGTCTGAACGTCCGCGTCAGGATTAAAGGTAAATACAGGCGTTACAGCAGACGCTTCGTCTACCGTTACATTATTAATCTTAGCGGCCGTGTTTTTCTTTATGAACGTTACGCTGTAGGTCTGTCTTACACCGCCGTTTGTAACGCTTATTGTTTTAACCGTTACCGCGCCGGATGTGCTGACAGCTCCCGTTCCGCTCACCTGAGCGTCCGCAGATTTTGCAGCCGCGCTGATATTCACTGAATCCGTGCCGTCAGGCAGATATACGTAGTAGTTCATCTGTCTCGGGTCAAATCCCGGTTTGATATCAAAGCCTGTAACTTCAAGGCTCTTAAGGTCTGCAACATTTGCCTCTTCATACGTATCCTTCACGTTAATACGGAGGGTGTACATATTATCAGGCGTTATGCCTGCCGAGTTCTTGTACAGAGATATTGTAACCGTGTTGTAGCCGTGATTCAGATTAAGAGTCATAGGACCTGTATACTGATCGCCGTTTACTTTAACGATTACGCCGTCGTCGCTTGTGAGCGTCAGAACCGCCTTAGGCGTTACCTCGTACGGCAGAGATACATAGTAGTTTCTCTCGCTGCGTCTGAATACAGGGGATATTGTTCCCTTGTCAAGCTTAAGGCTTGTGAGCGCGCAGTTTGCGTCGGCGCTGCCCGGACGTATTACCTTAACAATGTAATGCACTGTCGTCTGGGTAGGATTGCCGGATACGGCCTGGCTTATGCCGGTCACAATCACGTCAATATAGTTCTCGCCGTGATTGAGAGCTATAGGATCAGGCCAGTTATCCTGAGCCGCGTCGTATGTATAAACCATGTTGTTTATACGTACCGACGGGCTTGCCGTTGTCTCATCCTGTACAATCGCTCTTAAGCTTATGCTTTCCGTGTCCTCGTCAACATATATAGTGTTGAAGTGTATTTCAGGGCTGAAGCCCGGGTTCGGCGTATACGCTTCCTTAACCTGAAGGAGCGCCGACGGAACTGAGCTGTTCGGCTCCTGACGGTTTATAACGATTGTGTAGCGGCTTATGTCGCCTAAAGTATTATTAAGCTCAACCGTTACTATATTATCGCCGTAAACCAGACCGGAAATTGTCTTTGTCTTAATCTGCGCGTCAGGATCTGACGGGCTGCTTGATATTATTCCATCTCCGTCGCCGTTAATATAAATATTAGCGGCAGGAATCATAATATTTCCTATTGAGTCTCTTACAGGCGCGGTCATAACCTCAATATCTACGCTCTGCTCGGAAGCCGGAACATTCACATAGTATGAATATTCATTCGGAGCGAACGCAGGATTAAGCGTATGCTCTGCGCCGCCGGACGACTTAACCTTAATGTCGGCAGCTTCAGGCAGATAGTCGCTCACTGCGCGCCGTACCGTAACCTGATATGTCTTTGTCGTGCCGTTTTCAGTTTCAACACGAAGCGCTATAACCGTGTCGCCGCTGCTGAGAGACGCTATGCTGCGTACTACTCCGCTTCCCGCGACTGTTTCGCTTCCGCCGTCTACGCTCATGTATATCTTAGTGCCTTCCGGTTCTCTTGCGACAGGAGTGAGGTCTAACGAATCCTGATTTGCAGGATATGTCAGATAATAATTTGTTATGTCGCTGTTGAATATCGGCGTAAGCGTGCCGCCCGGTGTGTGTCCAAGCGCTATGAGATCTGCCGTCTGAGGCGGTCTTGCGCGGTTAATGTTTATTACATAAACCTTTCTCGTCGTAATTTCCGCCTGCGCGGCGTCCTGACCGGTTGTTACCGCTGTTATTACTATATGGTTATTTCCTACAACCAGAGGTATGTCGTTCGCGGTGAATACCGGACCCGCGCCCTCAATATCGTAATCCTGAGTCTCGCTTCGTACCTGAACCATAGGAATAATTTCAGAAGCATTGCCGCCTGTTGTGTTTATAGTCAGGCTTATGCTTTCCGTCGAGCTCGGAACGGACAGCGAGTATGTCTCATTTGCCACTGAGAAGCTTGGCGTGAGCTGCCTTGAGCTCGGGGTAATATTTGTAAGACCGTCGCTTTGTCTCGCGCCTCTCATTCTGTTAACCGTCAGCGTGTAATATCTGATCTGGTCGCAGCCGTTCGCACCGTCGTTTACAATCACCTTAAAGGCGAATCTGTTTTCTCCCGATGTGTAGTTAAGCGCTATAGGCACTCCGCTTGAAATCATTGTCGGCGCTGCGTACGACTGCATTGTTACAGGATCTATACGCTCAACCGTGATATTGTTTGCATATGAGCTCTTGACTATTGTCAGCTCGTCGCTTGAAACATTTGAGCCTACGACAGCGTAGTAGTTATAGTCATACTTAGCCTGCGAGAACACGCGGGTTACGTCGGCGTTCTTAAGCTTCATATTGTCTATATAAGCCACTCCCTGAACTGATGAGGTTGACGCGTCGCGCACAAGTCTTACTATATACTCGAACGTCGCCATGCTCTCATTGTTCGCCTGAATGTTTATAACAACCTCCATAGGAGTATCCGGGCTCTTCGAGGTTGGAATATCATTATAATCAATCTCGATTGTGCCGTCGGCTGTAAGCTGCTGCGGAGCCGAGTCTATAAGATTATTCTCATTATATCTGCGTCTGTATGTTATTGTGTAGCCCTGGCTTCTCGGCGTAGGCTTAATAACAACCTTCGGCACAGATAAATCTCCGGTATCAGGATCCTTCTGTTCTTCATGGGACTCGTCAAGCATAACCGCGTACACGTTTATATCCTGTCTGAACATCGGATGCAGCGGATAATATACGTCTTTGCCCTCGCTGTCTCTGCCTATTGTTATACGCAAATCTTCAAGGTATGCGATTGACGGGTCGTAATCCAGAACAACGCTTACAGTGTATGTTCTTCTTGCTGTCTTATCCTCGCTTATTACCTCAAGACTCAGAGTGTTTACGCCTCTTGTAAGCCCTGTCATTGTGTAGCTGTTAGACGGACCTGTCAGCGTACGCGTGTCGGTATCGCCATTTGAGTTCATAGCGGTAAGCTTAATGGTAGCTCTCGGATCCATAGGAACTATGGACGAGAAGTCTACAGCCGCCGTATTTACGCGGATTTCGTAATTAAGCTTATCCTTATCAAATATATTTGTCAGCAATCCGGAGGCCGTATCAAGCTCTTTAAGTCTCGCGTCGTTCGACATCTTTCTTATATAGAGCGTGTATACCTCCCACGCGTCTGACGAACCCGCGTTTCTCACATAAATCTTGGTTTCGGTTGTGTCAGACGTTGTGCTCAGAAGAATACCCGTATTGTTTCCCGCGGAATCCTCCGGCGTTGTAAACTGTGTGGTTGTTCCGGCGTCAGGAGACTGAACGTCAAGCGTTCCTATTCTCACTTCTTTGCCGTCGTCAAGCGTGTTAACTCTCAGCGCCACATTTACCGTGCTGTTAGGCACGCCGAGCTCAAACGTCTTCTCTTCTGTTGCCGACATCATAGCTCCTATCGGATTCGTATATCCGAGAGCCGCGTTTGCCGGATCTGTCGGGTCAAAGCTTCTCTTTGTCGTGTCAGGATTAACATCGCCGTATATGCTTATTATATCTCCCGAAACAGGGATGAGCTTAAGCGTGTATGTTCCTGTAACAACCGCGCTTCCGTCGCCCGGATCTACCGAAACGGTTATATTAACCTTGTTAAGCTCGTTATCGGCGTCAAGATCCGGTATCGCTATAACAGCTTCCGCGCCTGCCGACGGAGACTGAGCGCTCGTTGAGTTATGAACATAGTTAAGCGTCGTTATACCTCTCGCGTCAGCCGCCTTAGCCGATACAGTATGCGCTCTGTCCGGAGCAACGTACGCGTAGTACAGATTCTGGTCGCTGCTGTCCTGCATAGCCGGCATGCCGTCTACTCGGATATACGCAGTTGTCGCTTCCGTAGGCTTGCGGTAGATATTAATCTGATATTTCTCAGTTTTCTGTCCGTCCTCGCTTGTTACATGCAGGCGCAGACGGTTCATGCCGTAGCTGAGATTTATCGGCGTATTATCTGCAGCCGCGGAAGTATCTATAACCGTAGCCTTCGTGTCTACAGGACTCCATCCTCCGCCGGCTGTCTCGCGCAGGAGCTGAAGTATTGTGCTAGCTCCGTCATGGTCATGAGCGGCTTTTGCGAACACATCAGCAACCGATACGTCGGCGTTTACATTAACGCTGTATACATAATAATCGTCAATCTTAGCCGGCAGTGAAGCAGGGTTAAACACAGGGTCAAGCGTGTAAGCCTCGCCGTCCGTGTTTCTCACCTCAAGCTCCTTAAGGAACGCATCGTCAGACAGCTTGTGTATGTTAATCTTATACGTCTTCTTGTAGTTCGGAACCATGAGCACAACAGGAATTGTTGTAAACTCGTTATTTCCCGTAACATTTTCAAGCGTATTTCGTACATACAGCGGACTATTATTCGAGTCTACTGTCTGTTCCTGTTCAACCTCGCCGCCTATCTTAATCTTCGTGGCATACTTCGACGGGTCGTAAGCCGTGCCGTACAGATCGCTGAAGAACTTGTCAACATTCAGCATGGTCTGGTATGCAAGCGCCGAAACTCTGTAATTGTCAGTGTCGGAAGCGCGCGGCGACGTATATTCGAGCACAGCCTTATCAAAGTCTCTGTCAAAGGCAATTCCCGTTAACGCCTCTCCGAGCTTCTTCTCAAGCGTCATATCGTCGAGGAACACGTCAAAGTCTACATAATTAATTTTCAGAACATATACATGCGGCGTATTGTCTCCGTCGCTGTTCGGAATAATCTCTACGTTATACAGATTATCCACAGGCATCTTGGTAAGATTTGTAACAGTCGTCGTAAGCGTTCCGTCCACGTTTCCAAGCCACTCTTCTCCCGGACGCGAAATGCCTCTGAGATTAATTGTAGCGCTCGGACTCGTGGAACGTATCTCAACCGTTGCTATATTCTGCTTATTATATACATACGCTTCGTACGTCACCTGACCGTTTATCTTGGTATCTGACTGAACAACCTCGTTGCCGTCAACCATAATGGTTGCAAGCGTGTTGTCGAGCGTCTTTCTGGATATAGAAACTATATACGTCTTGTCAAGTCTTACCCATACGCCCTCGTCAGACTTTCTCCATATTATGATAGGTACGTTTGTTATAACATTCGGAAGAGCTACATCCTTATCTATTACCCACCAGTCGTTCTGAGACTGCATTAGTTCAGGATCATTATCGCCTATCTGAATCTTATACTGCTCTCTTGTGTTCGGGTTAGGCATAGTTACCGCAACAATCGCTTTTGTCTCGTTGTACGGCAGAGTTTCCTTCTTAATAAAGGTTACCCCATCGGCTTCAAGCGTAAGCAGCTCATTGTTGTCGTTAACTCTAACCTGCGGAATGGTTTCATCCGCGTAACGGCTTATAAGAACATTGTAATAGTTAAACGTTCCCGTCGAGCCGTCCTCATTGAGAACTCGCACCGCCGCTATAAGCTCTCTGCGTTCTTTTTCGAGCTTAATATCGCGGATAAGAAGCTTTGTCGGAGTATCGTTTACGCTTGAAGCTATCAAAGCTCCCAGCGAGCTGTCGTTCGCTCCCGGCTCGTAAAGCTCTACGATAACGTTGTCCTTCATTGCCTCAACCGTGAGAGTTACGTCAATTTCCTCACCGGCAGGTTTTGTTGTGAACACATTACAGATATATCCGGTCATACCGTTTATATCCGCTCTCAGATTCTGTTCTTCAGGCTGATCTGCTCTCCTGTAGTGTATACCCTTAAGCTGAGTATCCTCAGGCAGGCTGTGCAGAGTAATCTCGTATATCTTAGTGTTCTCCGCCGAACCTGTACGCGGGATAACGCGCGCCCAGCGTGTTACCACGCCCTGTCTCGCCATGTTTATTCCGAAAGATTTAGCCACAAAGTTTTCCTGACCCTGTCCCACAAACTCATCGCCTGCAGGCACTGTGCACTGCGCGTCTGCGAAGAACTGAACGGTTACATACTTATCATGAGGAGTAAGTTCAATTCTTGTCTGAGCCGCGTTCGTCGGAAGGTCAACGCGGTATTTCGCAGTTGTCTGCGTCGATCCCTGACTCTTGCCTTCGCTTGCCGATTCATCGGTTCCGCCGGTAGTCAGCGTCGAATACGCCCAAATCTCCGCGTCCGTATCGTTCTGGAGCTTAAGTATCTGAAGCTCATAGTTCACATACTCTTCGTCGCTCGAGGAGCGTACTGTAACAGGGATTATTATACCGGTCTCGCTGTCAATATCAACGGCTATGCGTCTTGAATTAACAACCGCTTTTCCATCCGCTTCGGTTATTCCGTCAACAGAGGTGTATACTCCGCCTATGTCAAAGATTGATTTTCCGTTGTCAACCTTCATCCGCACATATGCTTTTGATGAAGCGCTGTCAAGCGTGTTGATATAAGCCTTGTATTTGTGTACTTTCTCTCCGTCGTCGTTAAGCGTCGTTGTCACAAACTGAGCCTGCGCTCCGATAACAGATTCGGAGTTGCTTACATTGAACATAACGTTCAGGTCTGAACGTATATCATCCGGCTTATTGCGCGTTACTATGAGATATGAATACGTCGGATCGTCTCCGTCCTCAGACGTTACGACTATAGTATATGTGTGAGGATTGCTTGCGTCGAAGTCCGCTGAAGCGTCGTAATCTCTGTATACCGCCTCTTTAAGCGTTACGTCTCCGTCAATTATCTTAACATATTCTTTCTCATTCTTCGCAGTCGCAACAATATACTCAAATATTACGTCGTCGCTGTCTACGTCAATATACCAGTTGTTCTGTTCTTTGTTTACCGCTTCTCTGTAACGTACCACGCCGTCGTCGTCTTCCTTGCCGAGTCTTACCGACTTAAGGGTGCCGGTGTTATCGCGGCGTTTAATCACTATTGTGTACCGCGCCGGATTTGCGTCCGTCGGCGAGCACTTAACTTCAACAACGTATTCCACGCTGTCTGCGGTATCGGCAATCGGAAGCGTCGTAAGATCCAGCGGATCGTACGAGCCGTCCGCATTGATTGTCGCCTCGTTCGAGTAGTCTGTGCCTTTTACGTTAACCTTAAGAATTGCGTATCTATTCTTTGCAGTGATTGTCATAGGAACGTTTGTTACCGTATGGTCAACCGTTATAACAATCTTCTCGTCTGTGGTCTTCGGCAGGTTATCAAGCGTCTGAACAGGATCTCTTACTTCAATCTTGCTCAGCTCACGGTTTTCGTCAACGCGGTTTATAACCAGCATGTACTTCTGACCTTCGCCCTTGCCGCGCGCCATCTCTTCCTGAGATCTTATCTGGAAGTATACCGTAACGTTTTCGTTCTTATTAAGGTTATTGAGCGTAATTGTCGATTCCTTAACGTCGAATACTCTGTCTCCGTTGCCGAACATTCCGTTTGCATCGGAAATTCTCACGCCCGCATAGTCTGAATCCGTGCGGACCTTAATTGTTACGGACTGTACTTCTGCTCCTACCGTAGCCGTATAGCGCCACATTCCGTTTCCGTTGTCCGCCGCGCTGTCAAATACCGGATCCGCGCAGTTTACAGCGCTTGCAAATTCATACGCTGCCGCCGCCCATACCGAGTGCGCTCCGTCAACAACTTCAACCGCTGTGTTTGTACCGTTCATGCGGTACAGATACAATTCGTATACCTTTGTGTCGCCGTATTCCGGCTTAACAGCAAATCTTATAACAAACGGTACCGTCTCGCTCGCGCTTGTTCCTATATTATAGTAGCTTGCTACAATGTACGGGAAGTCCGGATCGCCCGTTATTCCTATGATGTTGCCGTCGCTGTCAAGCAGGCTTCCGTTTCCGCCGACAAACTTTTCAAGAGCCGCTATTGTCTCTTTAGTATGATTTGCCGCCATAACGCGGATATGCGTTGCTATATCGTTTCCTGTAATCTCGTCTATTACGTCGTCCGATGACAGATATCCAACATAATATACTGTTCCGTCGTCTCTCTGGCGGCGTTCCGCCTCGCGTACGCCGTTGATAAGAACAGATTCAACGTCGTTGTTAAGCGAAAGTATTCTTATATTGAAGATATATGTCGTGTCGGTCTTTTCGTTAGTCGTCTGATCCTCAGACTTAACCACAACAGGCAGAGTCAGCGTGGACGTACCGTCCGGAACAGGCACAAGAACCCAGTTGTCTGTAACTTCGTTTCCGCCGTTATCAGTGCTTAACGTCTGAGTCTGTCCTGTGTAAGTCTGTCCGTTTAATGTAATCAAGGCTCTCGGAGACGTCGCCACAGCGTAAACCTTAACATATTTTACGCCGTTTTCATCCTCTACCAGCTCGGTCTCATTTGTCTCGAAGTATACTATCTTCTGACCGTCGTCATAATCCTTGTTTGTATGACCGTTAACTGTCGTCGCGTCGCGTTCAGGCGTTTCAGTAAGGTTCAGCGACGAATCCCATGACATTCTGTGCACTCTTATTACATAGAATTTCTGTCCGCCGTCCTCGCTTTTCACAGTTATTGTTATATTAGTAGTATCCGCCTGTTCAGGAGTCTGACCCACCGACATAGGACGAAGATTTACATACTCCGTCACGCCGTTCTGAAGCGTCGCGCTAAACAGTCCGCCGGTGCCTGCGTTACCCACAGAATTTGCATTTGCTCTGACATCCTGCGCAATATCCATAAGCGGCTGATTATCAAGGTCAAGATCGCTGACCGCTTTCTTAATCTGAACACCTATATTACCGCTTCCGTAAGATACGCCGTAGTCAAAGTATACCGTTCTTCCGTCGGAGCTTGTCGAAACAGGCTTAAGCTTGTTAAGACCGTTATATTCAGCCACAGAAATATCAATATCCTTATTTGTATACTTCTGGCGTACATACAGCTTATGAGTCTCAACCGTACCAATCCATCCGTCGTCTATGCAGTTTCCTGTATTGTTTTCGTCATATTTAGGCTCATAATAATTTTCAATATCGTTCTTCGCGCCAACCTGGATATAAACGAGCGTGTATGCTCCGTCTTCCTTGTTAAGCGCCGCCTGAACGGCATTGTAGTTTATCTTTCTGCCCGTTTCCGACGAACCCCATGCAGTCCACTGAATATTCTCGTTGTAATCCTTTCCGTTTGCCTTATACAGCGGATAGTTCTTAGACTGAGCTATATATGCGGCGTAGTCTGCCGGGTTAGTTTCCTTATCCGGCTTTCTGAGATAACCTATTCTTACATAGTTTTCCTCATTCTTCGCCTGCGCGCTCACTCTTGTATCCTCCGCAGGATTGATTACAACCTCGTAACGGTTCGGGTTCGGATCCGGCTTGCGCAGTACCTGCGGCTGATTTGCCTCGTCAAGAGTATCGTTAATCTTCACGAACTCAAGCGACGTGTCTATCTTCATTACGGCAAGCTTGTGCTGCTTGGTGTCTCCGCCCGACGCCTTCATATCTATTGTGAACAGATTTTCGTTGTTTGGCAGAGCCGCGTCTGCAAGCTTATCCTTGCCGAACGAGTAGTTTGCATTGCCCTGAATCTTAACCTCAGTATTTGCAGCATCGGCAGTAACTTCAATATCTCCCTTTGTAACCTGTACCGGAACCCATGCCTCGTAACGGCCTGTTTTCTCGTTCCATGCAGCCTTAACTGTTACAGGCTGGCTCTCTTCATTAAGTTTGTATGTTACCGTTATACTGCCCGCGTCAATATTATTATTAATCTTATAGATACGCAGATAGCTTACTCTTATATCAGGCTTATCGGCGCTCTTGGTCTTAATCTGGATAACCGTCATCTCGTCGCTGTCAAGCAGCAGATTGTATGCGCTCCACTCGTTCGAATTTGCAGAGCCCGGATCCGCAGCGGTATCCTTACCCGCGGAAACCTTGGCAAACGCGTTGTTTGTCTTAATCTGAACGTCAACCAAATACTGAATTGACATATCCGACGTATCGGAGTTATGGACGGTGTATTCATAGATATCCTCTAAGGTTCCGTCGCCGTCCACGTCTTCTTGTCTCTTTGCTGTGACAACAAGGTTATCGCTTACTATCTCATTAGCTGTTCCGCTGTTCTCTGTTATAATAATGCTTGCCAGCGTATCGTCCGTATTCTTGCGCACAAGCTTTAACGTGTAGTATTCCTCATAGGTGTAATCGCTTGTCGTTATAACCATCGGAATATAAATTTCACGCATAGCCGTGTCAAGCGCTATTGTCTTGGATACAGCGTTGTTGCCGTTTCCGCTTCCGTTAACGGTGAGGATAGCACCAGCGTTAACAGCTCCTGCCTGAACGTCTATCGAATCAAGCTCGTCGGAAATTTCAAGCTCGTATACGTTATTTACGCCCTTTGTAAGCGTCTGATATTCTGTCTGAGCCGCGTCTGTCTTCACTCTCACATACTCCATCTCCGTATAGAAATTCGGTACGTAGATAAGCAGACGATAGCTCTTCTTGTCAAGACCGTTGCCCGAGGTTACCGTTATTGTATACTCGGTAATCTCATGACCGTTTGCCGCGAGAGCGTCGGTTGTCCACTGACCGTCGACGTCTGAAGCATTATGAGCAATCTCGGCGCCGCTCTTATCCGTAACGATTATTGTTCCCGCCTCTGAGTAAATCTCAGCCTTCATGCTTATATTTGACAAATCGTCAAATTTGGACGGGTCAATATATACCGTATACGCCTCGTTCACAATGCCTATCTCGTTATTTACGATACTGCCGTTGTTATCGTAGTCAACCGCCACGCTTTCAAGCACAGCCTCACGGTTCTCGCGGAGTATAACGAGCGTGTGTACTTCGTATGCTCCGTTTGTAGCCGTTACCGTAAACTTGAACTCGCTTCTTTCTTTTGTAAGATTTGTAAATGTTCCCGCATATGTGCCTCTGTAATTAACTCCGTTCGGCATTGTTATCAAAGCGTTTAAGTCTCTTGCTTCTATATATATATGAGCCTGAGTCTTCTGATCGCTTATACGTACAACGTGCTCGCAGCCGTTTGCAGCAAGACCGTTCACTGACATAAGCGATACGCCGCTGCCCGCGGATATGGAGCTTGCAGAGTAATTATCAGGTTTAACATGCGTAGGATACTGGGTGTTTGTCGCCGGCGCCGTCCATATAACGCCGAACGCCCAGTCCGCATATGTGGTTGTCACGCTGGCAGGACCACGCATCTGGCTGAGCGGAACCTGCGTAGTTGTAGCGTCCGTTGTGCCGGAGCCGTCAACCGTAAGCTGAACAACCGCATGCGAGCGTTTTATAGCGCCGTCGTTCGTATGTACAAGACCCGCTTTTTTGCTTGCGTCAGGAGCTGTCAGAGTTACTACAGCGAAGCATTCTTCTATTAATCCGCCAGCAGCGTTAACCGCCGCAATACCAGAAGCTGTCGCGCCGTTTGACGTAACCTTGGCTCTGCTGTATGAATATCGGATACTGCCTTCATTATAACCCACAAGACCGCCGGCGTATCCGTCGGATACTACGTTAACACTTGTAGTTGCAGCGTTTACCTTGAGCAGCAAGCCCCTGTTTACGCCTGCAACAGCTCCCACATAAGCGTCTGAGGAGCTTGAAGCAATCTGTGTGCTTGTGTTAAGCGAAAGCTCTTTAACCTCGCCGCCGTCGCCGATTACAGCGAACAGACCAGCCGCCTCAACCTGAGCGCCGCCTACTGTTACAGTCTTACCTGTTGTAATCTTAAGATTCTTAATTACATGACCCGCGCCGTCGAGCACACCCGTAAACGGCGTGTCCTCCGAACCCAAAGGCTCGAACGTGCCGGACATAACAATATCATTCTTAAGCACATAATGACTTGACAGACTGTTCTTGATATTCTGCAGCTCATCCGCGTTTGTAATTTCAAACGGATGCTCGGCCGAACCGTCCGGACCTGTTTCTATTTCGCCAACGTCCGGATCCGTAGCCTTGCCGTCGCTTATCTGCAGCGTAGGATACTGACCCTGCTTTATAGTCCATACAGTATCAAAGTTCCACTCGCTTCCAAACGTGCTTCTGTCAGCCAGCGCTGCTCTTGTAACCGAGCTGCTGCCTATAACCTGCGCTCCGTTTGTATTTGAGCTTACCGTGTTAAGCGGTAAAATACTATATGAGTTTTCAACCCTGCTGCCGTTTGTATTTGAATAAGCAATACCGCCCGCGGCGTTTGAACCTTCAGGCGTAAGCTTGCCCGCATTATATGTGTTCTTCACAACGCCGTTATTATTCTGTGAAACGACGCCGCCTGCTTCTTCAGCCGTTATTTCAGCTTTATTATACGAATCTGAAACAGTTCCGTAGTTATACGCCGCTATTGACGCAGCGCGCGTCAGTCCCTTTATGCTTCCGGTTACAACCGCACAGCCTGAGATTACGCCATTCGAGAGGTTTTCTCCCGCAACAGCCGCCGCGGATCTTACAGTACCGGCAACGCTTATGTCCTCAAAGCGGACGTTTCGGATTGTGCCGTTGTTCGATGCGAACAGAGCTCCGTATTGATTATTAACGCTGCCTGTTCCCTCTTTTATTGTAAGACCTTTAATTGTGTAGCCGTTGCCGCTGAAGATACCTGTGTATGACTGCGCCGACGCGCCGGAAGCCGCCGGTCTGCCTATAGGCGTCCAGTCGATTCCCGTCATGTCAATATCGTTCATAAGCGTATAGCTTGCGCTCATATTATTGCGTACATTGTCAAGGTCCGCCGGTGTTTCAATATGATACGGATTTTCCGGAGAACCGTCCGGTTCTGTCGGAGGCTCCGTCTCGCATCCCGCAGCGGGAGCTATGCTTTCATCCTCCGTGCCCTTCTCGGCTATAACCTTTGCCACGCCTGTATCGGAACTTTCCTTATTTACATACAACGTATATACAGCCGATTTCTCGCCAATCTCAACTACTATGCTGAAGCTGTTAATCTCATTTTCCACAGATACTGAAGCGTTTCTTATAATAGCTCCGTTTGCGGAAGTCTGGCTTTCCGCTATGCTTGACGGATTACCATCCTTAAACAGCGATATCTTAGCCGCTGCGGATACTGCAAGTATATCAAGCGTCGCGGTGCTGTCTGCTCTCGGAACAAACGTATAGTATACGCCGTTCGCGTCAGCTTTTACGGTGCGCTTATCCGTCTCGCTCTCTGAGCGGATAAGTACCGATGAAAGCATCAGCGCCGAATCCTGCTTCGTGATAGTAAGATTTATCGTAAACGGAGTATCATACGGATATGTGTAAACCGAAAGCGGTATCACGGTTGTCTGTCCCGTAAGCTTCACGGTGTTTGTAACCTCATACGGAACCGTCTCGCCGGATCCAATCTTAACCTTGGCAATCGGACTGTCCGCTTTAAGAGCTACAGACGCCTCCGAAGCATTCGGAGCAACTGTGAACGTGTAGCCGGTACTGTTTCTGACAGGCGTCTCTCCGTTCACGAGAACGCTTTCAATAACAGACGCTTTATTTACAATATACAGCTTATACGAAGCCTTGTCTGAACCTATGGCAATCTCAGCCGTAAGCTCGGATACAGCCTGATCGGCGCTGTACATAATCTGAGCTTTGCCAGTGCCGCTGCCGAGCGCGGAACCGTCGGCATTTTTAATCGTAACTGACGCGGACGGATTATTAGCCGTAACCGTCAGTACATCTGCCGGAGCGTCGGGAGCGATTCTTAAGATATAAGCCTTGCTGTCAAAGTCGACCGCCTTATTTGTCTCTGTCTGACCGAACGATACGTTCTTTACAGACAGGTCGCTGTCGGACTCATATCTTATAGTTACAGTATACGGTCCGCTCTTAGCCGTCGGAGTATTGACGTTCGCGTATGCCACGTCCGCTGAATAAACGTTAAACGTGAATACTGTCTCTCCGTCAGCCTTAAGCGCAAGATTTTCAAACGTATCGCCGGAGCGTTTTCTCACACTGCCGTCTATGCCGTAGCCCGAAAGCTCTATAACGGACATATTTCCGTCCGCCGTAACCGTAAGGTTTACAGGCGAGAACTTGTTAACTATAATATTGTAGTTTGTCTGAGCCGGAGTGAGCGCAAACAACGATACGTTAACATTAGTCGTTGCTCCCGCAGCCGCCTGCGTTCCGTTTACATATACGTTTCTTACGTCTACATTTTCAAGGTCTCTGTAAACGTACAGCGTGTATTCCTGATATGCTATACCTGAGGACGATGTTATTCTGAATTTATATTCGTTAACAACGCCACCTGCCACGCTGCCCAGCGTTCTTGTGAGCGTGAGCTCGCCGCTTTGCTTCTGTTCTGTTCCCGCGTCGTCGTTCATGGAAATATCAGCGAAGCCGTGAGCCGCGCGGATAAGTATTTCAGCCGTATCTACGCCCGAGCCTACCGCAATCTCATAGATTGTCGGGTTGCCCGGTCTCGGAATAGCCTCGATGCTGTTTACAATTACATTTCCTATATCCGAGCTTACGCTCTTTCTGTAGATCTCAGCCGTGTACGTCTTCTTAGCGTTCGGCGTAAGGGTGTCATTTACATACAGCTCTGATACCACAACAAACGTAACAGTCGTCTTTTCATTTGTTGAAAGCGGATAGCCGTTCTTTGTCCATACGCTGGACTGCGGAATAACCTGTTTGCCGTCAACAGATATAATCTTAACAGTATCGTTTGCCGTTATGGTTATATCCGAGCTGAATTCTGACGCCGGTATCTGGAACACATAAATTTCATTATTGTCGCCTATAGGCGAAGTGTTCACTTCTCCGCCGACCGCAACGCTGATAACTCCCAGATCGTCGCGCATACCTCTGAGCTGGATATCGTAATGTACAGTCGTTATTCCGTCCTGAGCCAGTACGGTTACTCTGTACCACTCGTTCACGCCCGGAGCGAGACCGCCGTCGAGAATGAACTTCGCGGTTCCGTCTGAGCTGTCGGAAATTTCTATAAATCTCGCTTCTCTTCCGCCGCTTACATAGCTCTGACCCGCGCCGGTAATCTGCGCTATTCTTGTAATCTGAGCATACTTATTCTTCGGCGTCAGCTCAATAGACACGTCTCTTTCCGGTATATTCGCGTCGTATGTAACGGACAGACCTGAAATATTAACGTTATACTCAGCCGCAGTACCCTTTTCAGTTACTATCTTACTCAGACCCGCGTCTTTAGACTTCGTGCGCAGATACAGCTTATACGAAGCAAGGTCGCCTGTCGGAGCTTTAACCTCAATTACATACTTACCGCCGTTTGTAAGCTTGGTTATACCCGTGTTGTCTGTATAAACGTTATTCGAGCTCCATGCTCCGCCTATCCATACGCCGCCGTCGTTATAGTAGCCTACGCGCACTATAGCGTCAGCGTTTGCAGCGGTTACCTGAGGCTGAACTATCTCATTGTCGGAGCCTACGAAGAAGAGGTATACTTTTTCTTCATTCTCTGTTTCCTCGGTAGCGTTTATATAAGGAGTGTTCTCTATTCTTACAACGCTTTCAAGAGTTGTGTCGTCGCTCTTCTTTTCAATTACGAGCAGATAACCCTTAATTCCGTCATGATAAGCCTCCGTGCCGTTATGAGCCTGAACGTAAATGCGGTAATTGGTCGGATTTGCGGTTACGTCCATGCCCTCTTTTATGAAGACTGAAGCTGAAGCCGCGGTTACGTCGGTTCCCACGCTTACCTTAGCGTGTTTTTCAGAAGCGACAACCTTAATATCCGCCGCGTTGTTATCCGAGCCGTCTTTCAGCTTTTCAGGAATAACAGCTCTGTATACGCCGTCGTCTCCTCTCTTAATCTCTGTTTCGAAATCATTTACATATACCTTTACGGATATATCGCCGCTCTTAGTCTTAAACGTGAGCGGATATTTCTTCACATAGCCTGACGATGAGGAAGCAAGCTCAATCGTGTACTTAAGCTCGCCCAAGCTTAATATGTTCTGCAGACTGAAGCTGTTATTCAGATAAGAATTGCCCGTTCCGCCGTATCTAGTGCTGTCATTTACAACAGAAACTTTCGCGTCTCCGTCAGTGTTTATCAATAGCTTAACATTCTCGGCGCTTACATACGCTACGTATCCGCCGTTGTCGTCTTTTTCAGCTGCAATATCGTTAACCTCAACTATGAGATTCTTGTCAAGGTTCATATCCGCCGGCGTTACATATACGAGATACTTCCTCTCTGTTCCGTCCTGAGCCTTAACGGTCATCGGAAGAACAAAGGTCTCGTTAACGCCGTCGCCGTTATCGTCAACAGACGGATTCGTAACAACAAGAGACTTCCTGAGCACGCCTTTTACTGTATCCGAATAGCTGCTGCCGTTTAAGCTTGCCTGAGCTTTATTTGAGGAAAGCTTAATCTCAAGAGTTACGTTATACGCAGACTTGTTCGGATATACAGGATCTATCGGAATATATACCTGATAAATCTCATATTCCTCGCCCGTGCTTACGTCCGTGTATGCTTCCGGAACAGTGTCGGTGTTTTTATTATCCTCATCGTCCGGATTTGCAGTCACCTCAAGCACAGCCGCGTCGTTATCCTTCTTAACAAGCTTAAGTATATACGTCGCGTAGTCTGTGTCGGAAGCGCTCTTCTTCACATAAATCTTAACGATTGTTTCTCTGTCTTCGTTTGTAGCGCGGTAAAGCTCTGTTGTGAGCTCGGCCGCCGCCGCCGGGTTAGCCGCGTTATCCGCGGTCGCCGAAGCCCCGCCGCCGTCTATAGCGTAGCCTTCAATTTCTACTATGGAAGAGTTATTGGAAGCTATGGCGTTTACAATAGCCTGAACGCTGGCTGCGTCCACATAATACGTGAACGAGCCGTCGCTGTTTTCTATAACGTCGCCTTCGTTCGGTCCCACGCCGTGGCCGTCAACCTTAAGGATTAAAGCGTAGTCCTGCGGCAGTCTTTCAATGTAGAGAACCTCCTGCATAACCGGATTCGTATCCGTCTCGTTTACATACAGGTTCACATTAACAAGCGCAAAGTTATCTGTAAGCGGTATGCTTACGGACTCCGCCGCAGTTCCCTGAGTTCTCGTTCCGCCGTTTATTTCAATATACGCGCTGCCCACGGTAGACTTAACCTCTACATTTGCCGACGTCGCGTTAGGCAGAAGCTTCTTATATGTATATCTCGGTTCGGTCTCAGTCGGAGCGTCGGCTTCCTCGCCGTTTACCTTGATATAGCTTATTGACGGAGCAGTCGGGTCGCCCTTTATTGTGAGGGTGTGAGTTACCGGTCCTGTTACGCCGTCCTGCGCCATAACCTTAATAGTAACTACCACGTCGCCGTTCTGCAGATTCATGGTCGATATAATATCGCTGTTTATACCCGTCTGATACGATGTTCCCGACAGCTTGCTCACCTGAGCCAGCTCGTCTGCAGCCTTCATTTCAACCTGCGCGAACGTCATTGTATCAGGCACCTGAACCGTCCACTTAGTCGGATCGGCCGGATCGGGCTTCGCGTAATACGAGCCTACCTTGATATATTCAAGCGACGTATCGTCTGAATCTTCGCGTATAATGAGTATATATTCTTTTGTTGTGTACTCGTCAGCCGCCGTTACCGTGATGCGGAATCTGTTAATCTTGAGCGTATCTGACAGAGGAACTGCTTTCCATGTTCCGCCGCCCGGAGCGCCCTGCTCGTTTTCATCGGCGCTGTCCGACTTAAGGTTGCCGTTGTCGTTGCCGTACTCATACTGATACGGCGACGTGCCCGGCTTAATCGTCATTGTCTCAAGTTTAACTCTCGCATTTGAATCCGCAGCCACAAGATTTGCGTCTATAGGCTTAACAAGCGGATTCTTAAGATACGTAGCCGTTCCGCTTATAATAGGTACATTCTCGCCCGCGCCCTGGCTTATAACATTTACCGTAAGGTCTGTATTTATCGCCACGCGCGTAATTCTGAGCGTATACTCTGCGGTTGTTTTTCCGTCTGACGCGGTAACAACAATCGGTATATCCACAACAGAATTTGTGCCTAATGCAAGATGGTTAGACGTACCCGCGCCTGTAGCAGCGTCGAGAGTAAGGCTCACGCCTCTTACCATTATATCCGTTACCGAGCTGCTGGTCGGAACAACCGTAACAGCGCTGCCGGATACAGTGTTAGGTATCTTAATCTCAAATACATTATCTACAGGACCCTTAGCCGTACGCGTTATCGTGCCGTTATATTCATATGTAACGTCAACGCGCATTACGGTTGCGTCCTTATCCTTAGTCTGAACTCTGATGTAGTATGTGGTGACAATTCCCGTTTCAGACTTGATATAAACCGGAATATCTATGCCGTCGGCAAGAACTCCGCCCGCAAGGCTGTAGTTATTCACAGACAGCTCATATGTGCTGCTGTATGACGCGCCGTTCGGACCTGCAGGAGACGTTATGCTGTCAACAGCCGCAACAGCTCCCTTATTTGCCGCCGCAATCTTAATGTTTATGCTCTTCGTGCCGTCGTCCACAGACAGTATGTAGCGGTCCGCGTTGCTGTCATACGGCAGCGGAGCCGTGCTTTCGGTGATAACTCCGGCGCTCGCCTTAATATATCCCATGCCGGTATCATCAGACTTAACCTCTATCTTTACCTTATAGATTTCTTCGCCGCCCGCCTCGGATATAACCTTGATATATATATAATCGCCGGTGAGCGAGCCTGCCGCAAAGCTTATCTGACCTATGTGCGGCGTTGCTGCCGCGTTAATATGAGCGTTAACGTATGTTCCTTCATTGCCCGTTGTAGATAACAGAACCTTAGCCGACGCGGATTTCGCGGTAGCTTTTATGTATATAGTCTGATTGTTATCTATATCCTCCTGATCGATACCTACGCGGTAATGATAGTCTTCTCCCGTAACCGCCGTTACATTATAGTAACTGTCAATACTGTTTACATTCTTGAACGCTTCAACAGAAGCAAGACCGTTATCATCAGAAGCATACTCGATAACGAGCTTATACTGTCTTGTTATCTTCTTGCCGTTCGCATCCAGATATATACCGTCCGGAGCGACAACATAAATTGTTGTTTCCGTCTTGGTCGCGTTCGGCGGTGCAAGAAGCTGTACGCCGTCAATCTTAATACCCTTGTATCTTTCCGCGTTATCAGGATTTGTATCGTCGGCAGACGCCGGATTTACATAATCCGCCGGCTTATAATCGCTGTCCGCGCCGACGTTCGCATACGCGCCCTTGTCGTTCGGATAAATGATTATAGTCGCGCCGTCCGCGCTGTACGGTACTCTTACTGTGAACGTGCCGTTTGCAAACGTCGCCTGATTTACAACAGACGTTGTCTGACCTGTTACGCCGAACGGGATATTCGTATTATCAGCATCCTGCAGAGATACCGACGTGTCGTTTGAACGTTTTGTGACTTTTACTTTATATACAGCCTTTGTTCCGTCCTCGGCTTCCACACTGATAAAGTAAGTTCTCGGATTCGTGTACAGAATCTGATATTCCTCTGTCTCGTCGGTGTTCTTAGCGCCGTCCGGAATTGTCTGGTTATAACTTGTGTAAATCTTCACCTTCGCGTTCTTGTCGGCTTTCACCTTAAAGATTCCGGTTGTGTTATCCTTGCCGTCTTCTGAACGCGGAAGCACAAACGTGTAACCCGTCTCGGCGGAAGGCGCGGTCAGCTCTGTTACCGCCCAGCCCGCCTCGGACGTAATCCATTTGTCGTCGGCCGGTTCCTTATCCTCATCGCCGTCGTTATCAAACGCAATTTTAACCTCTGTGCTGCCCGACATCTTAACCACGCGCAGCTTATGCGTACGTGCAGGATAGCCGCTGTTCTTAGGCGTTACGGTAATATCGTATTCCTGCTCGTCCTGATACATCTCGGTTACAAGAGCTGCCGTTCCTGTGCCGGATACCGTTATAGCCGTGCCAGCGCTGTCCTCGCCGTCAATCTTAACGCCTGCTCCGGACGCGCCGGACTGAGCCGCTTTTGCTATAACGTTCATATCCGTTATCTCTTTCGCGACCTTAGCTACGTACATGCCTGTTTCCATATCATATACAGCCGTATATGTAGTAAACAGATTATTGTCCATAACAACAATGTTGTTAAGACGGGTATCGCTGTCGTCTGTGTATATTCTTACAATATATTTTCTTGTCTTAGCGCCGGAGGTTATCTGAACCTCAACGTCCTTATACGGAGCTGTCTGCGGGTCTGTGAAGCCTGAAATATCTATTTCATGCGCGCTCACGCCGTCCTCAGCGTCAAACACGTCTATCTTAACCTTAGCTCCGGCTTCAACCGTCGCCGCCGTAAGCTTAACCTTCTTGGTTCCCGCCGCAACCGCGTATTCATACATACCGTCGTAGCCTGACGTCTCCGCTTTTACGCGAGCGAGCTTCTGGCTGTCGGCATATATAACCGGATCCTCTTCGTCGGACATTCTGCGGATATTAAGCGTGTAGCTTACGCCGTTAATGCCGTTTACGGAAAGCTGAATGCTTGCCGTGTCAAGGCTGCCCGTAAGAGCAAGGTTCTCGTAACGTCCCGTTGTCTGGAACGTCTGATAACCGCCTGTGGTGTTAACCGTATAATTTACGTTTGTAATATCTTCATTATCGATATTACCCTTTGTCAACAGGTCAACCACATCGATTGTTTCAGGAATTATAACCTCGTAGGTAAACGGATCGTCTACTGTGTACGCCGTGTATATTTCAGCGTCTTTGCCTTCTTCATCCTTATGTATAACCTGTATGGACGAAGGCGTTGTAGCCTCGGACTTCTTGTAGATATACAGCTTGTAGCCCTCAGGGTCTCCGCTTTCGGCAAATACTGTTACGCTTACCTCCTTAACGCGATCCGCTTTCTCAATTACAATGCTCTGAATATCGAAGTTCGCGTCGTGCTTGGACTGAGCGGCATTTTCTGCTCCGTCCTGATGGTCTACGTTTACTATCTTGCCGTCTACGCGTATCTCCGCCGTTCCGACAGCCTCCGCGCGCACGTAAATTGTACGCGGCTGGTTAGCGTCCTGAGCCGGATCGTCGTCGTCTATAATTACATACCAATCGTTTGTCTCGCCTATTTGTTTTGCTTCAAGAGCGGTAGCTGCGGGATAAGCGCCGTGGTCTTTTGTATAATCAACCGCAGACGCGTCGTTATCATAGAAGTCTACAACCTGAATATACTTGAGCGTCGCGTCTGTCGAACGCCACTTAACCGCAAGCTTATACTTGCCGTGGTACTCGTTCTTGTGCAGACCATTCTCATCCGGCGTACTGCTCTGGTCGCCGTCGTTATCGAAGTAGATATAATACGAATCCAATGCTCTTCCGCTTACCGGAACATTCTTAAATTCATAGTATCCAACCATTCTTCCGGAGGTGATTTCCGTCTTTGTTCCCAGCTCGTTTCCGGCTTTATCGCAAAGCTTTATCTTGTCTCCTGTAGCAGCGCCCGGCTTATCGTTCGATACAAAACTCTTTACATATACCGTAGCTGTTGTTTCATTATCAGCAAGCTCAACATATACAGCGTATACGCCATCAAGACCTACAAGCTTATAAACCGGATTATCCGGATCCGTGTTGTCTATCTGAATCTCGTCGCTGTCAAGATAGCCTCGGTCATAAGCAGTCTTAGCCTCCTGATATTCAGCTCTCTTGTTGCTGCCGTCCTTATCCTTAACGGATATAGCCTCGGCTCTTATCGAGCCTATTTCCTTAATCTCAACATTAACCTTAACCTGAGCTCCCGTGAGCTTATCCGTCACAACAAGAACTACCTTGCCTACCGAAGCCCCGTACAGAACCGCGGCGTCGTATGTCTTGCTTGAGTCGTCAGGATCCTGAAGCGTCTTGATTGTTACAGACGCTATGCTGTTTTCAGCAACAACGCCGCCCGCGGTATTCATACCCGGATTATTTTCAATAACCTCAGGCTCCGAGCCGTCTTCCGGCCATGTCTCAAACGACCATGTGTACAATGACGGATCTGTTGAAGCGGCGTCGTCAAATACATTAAATCTTTCAAACGATACCTCAAGAGTCTCCTCTTTGCCCTCCATTGTCGTTATAGACGGAGGCGAAACCTTAAAGCTTCTGTCGGATACCATTACAAAGTAGTTTTTATCCGCCTCAGCGTCACTCGTCCACTTGCTGCCGTTATCGTTATTTCCGAGCTGACCGTACATATTGCTTCCGGCAGCCCATACGAACCCGTCGTTCATAATCATATATGAAGACGAACCGCCCGCGCTTACAGCTATAGCCGAGCCCATATCTTTCCATATAAGCGTGCTGCCCGACTCATCGTCGTCGGCAAACTTTTTGTCTATGTGCTCAATCTTTGTAGCCTTGCTTGTGTGGCTTGCGGCAGTGTACAGACCAAGACGTCCGTTTGAGGAAGCTCCCCATACATAAACGTTGCCGTCTGAATCAATCGCCATATTATGAGCCGCGCCCACAGACACGTCAACGATATGCGGAGCCGTTCCGTCGGCAAACTGCAGCAGCGAAGCGGCTGTCGGGTCGGAAATAGTTCCTCCCATTGTGCCGTTTCCGAGCTGACCGTAATCGTTAGTACCCCATGCAATCACTTTGCCGTTGTTAAGAAGCGCGATTACATGCGATTTTCCGTCATATGTCTTTATAACCTGACCGTCATAGCCGCCTACGCTTATCTGTACGGGAGTCGGGAAGTTCTTATCAGCAGAAGCGCTTATCTGATGATTATTGTTATCGCCCCATCCCCATACTGTTCCGTCGTAGCGAACCGCTTTTGTGCTGTCGCCGCCGGCGCCTATGCTTATACCTATTACCTTATTTATACCCTGAACCTTTACAGGCGATAATCTGCTTGTCTGCGAAGCCATGCCTATACCAAGCTGACCTGCGCCGTTAAAGCCCGACGTATAGAGATCGCCCGTCTTTGTCATAAACGTTGTGTGTCTTGTTCCGAGCGATACTCTTGATACCGCCGTCAAATCTGTAACCTGAACAGGCGAATACTGATTCTTTGTGTTGCCCAGACCAAGCTGTCCGCTGCTGTTCGCTCCCCATACATATACCTTTCCGTCTGAGGATACAGCCGCAGAGTGGTTTTCTCCAGCATATACGGACGTTATGTTCTTACCGTCAAGCAGGGTTATCTGAACCGGCTTATCAACGAAGTCTGAAACCGCGCTGCCTACGCCGAGCTGTCCGTAGTTATTGCGTCCCCAAGCCCATACTGTGCCGTCTGCCTTGAGAACTATAACATGGCTCTGACCCGCCGCAATCATCGGCGCGTTCTCGTAATCGTCAGATATAACCGTTACCGTGCATATCGAGGTTATGCCGCCCTTTGTAACAACAATCTGCGTTATACCCTCGCTCTCGCCTGTGATCGTACCCGTTCCGTCAACGCTTGCGATAGCCGCGTTTATAGAACTGAATGAAATAGAGTCGCTGTTTGTGTAGTTCTGATACAAGTTGAACTTATCTCCGGAATATGTAAACAGAGTATGCGTAGCGCCTTTCTTAACTGTAACGTCATATTCACGGATAAGCTGCTGTCTTTCGCCGATTTTAACCGGAACTGTGCTGTTTGTATCGTTAGGATCTATGCTTGCGTTGCCCTGTGAATAATCGCCGAAGCCGTATACAAAGCCGTCGCTGTCAAATACCACAGTGTAACCGGCGCCTGCCGACACTCCTGCCGCCTTTACGCCGTTCTTATTAATATTTGTATTCGGAACCGCCTGAGGCGCGTCGTCAGTTGTGCCTATTCCAAGCTGACCCGCGCTGTTTGCTCCGGTTACATAAAGCTTGCCGTCCTTGTCAATGAACATTGTGTAGCCATCGCCGGCAGAAAGTTCAGATACGGACGGAACCGCTCTGTCTGCAGGCATCTGCGCAGGCACTGACGTCTGCGTAAGCTCCGGTACTCCAAACTGACCGTGGTCGTTTGTGCCCGCAACATATATATTCTTGCTGTAGGTAAGCAGCATTGTATGGCTGCTTCCCGCGCCGACTTCAACTATCGGCTCTGTTACGCTCACTTCTTTAGGCGTATACTCGTTCGCCGCGCTGTTTGCCGCGCCGAGCTGTCCGCCCGCATTGCTTCCTGCAGCATACGCTTTTCCGTTTGCAAGCAGGTATACGCTGTGACTGTCGCCCGCGAATACGCGCGAAACATTGCCTATTCCCACTCTTGCAGGTTTATTATATTTATTCTGCTGGTCTTCAGCGCCGAGCTGTCCGCGGTCGTTAAGACCCCAAGCCCACGCTTCGCCGTTTTTGTCAACAGCAAGGCTTGTGCCGTTGCCCGCAGCTATTGCGGTAACATTCTTCATATCCGCGTCGGATACTTTTACAAAGACAAGGCTTTCCGCGCCGGCGCTCGGCTGACCGAGCTGTCCGTGGTTATTCTGTCCCACAGCCCAAACGCTTCCGTCCTCCGCAAGCGCGAGCGCATGACTGAATCCTGCCGCGACGTCTGTAAATTTAACCTTAACGCCGCTTTCGGAAGGAGTTACCTCAACAGGCTCGTCGCTGTGAACCCTGTCGCCTGTGCCGAGCTCGCCGTTATTGTTAACGCCCCATGCCCAAAGCGTGCCGTCAAACTTAACAGCAAGCGCATGCGTGCCGTTTGTAACGACCTTAGGATCAAACACACCGTTCATTCCCGCTATAACAGGAACAACAACAACTCTTAAATATCCGCTCTTGAGCGTATACTTATCCTCGCTTACGCGGATATAAGCAGTTCCCGCGGTTTTAGCAGTTATAATTCCGCGGTCTGAGTCACTGTTTCCGACCGTTGCCGCCGGCTCGTTATTTGACTGATATTTAAACTCGTTTGTGTTTGTCGTATTGTTATATACGTTAAACGGTATAAATCCGCCCTGTATTTCAGCTGTCTGACCCTCTGCAAGGTAGATTGTGCCGTAAACGGGCTCCCAGACTCCGTTTACTTTTCTGGATATAACCATCTCGTTGCCGCCGACAACAACGGACGTATATCTGTCCATAAGTGTGCCGTCGCCGAGCTGTCCGTTATTATTGCGTCCAGACATCCAGACGTTACCGTTATCCTGAATGCTCATGAACGAATCATAACCGTTGCCTATAGATGTATTTGTGGTTACGCCTGTAGCTCTCGCCGGCTCAGCCTTATATGCTGCGGATGAATCGCCTATGCTAAGCTGACCATAGTTATTGCGTCCCCATGTGTATACGTTGCCGGCGCTGTCCATAGCCGAAGACGTATATCGTCCCGCGCCGATGTCTTTAATTCTGCTGAGATAGTCGCCGTCAACATCCTCCTGAACGCCCTTAACAACGCGTACCGGAGCCGCCGCGGAAGCCGGCTGATTGCTGCCTGTGCCAAGCTGACCATAGTTATTCTGTCCCACAGCCCAAACGTTTCCGTTAGCGTCGAGAGCAAGAACATGGTCTTCGCCCGCCGCTATCTTAATAATTGCAATCTCTCTGCCGTTCTCATCTTTATAACCTATAACCTTTTCAGGCGCGCCTGTTATATTATCCGCTATCTTCCATACAGTACCGTCGTTTCTGAGCATGTACTGTCCGCTGATATCGGCCGCGTTTGTAAGCGAGCCAATCCGGGTTACAACGGAGCTGTCTCCAAGCTTTTCGCCGCCCGCGTACACATCGCCGTTTTCAGTTATTACAAATACCGTGTTATGCCATGAAGCGACCTTAGACGCTTTTATCGCAGTACCGAACGTTATTCCGCCGGCCATTTTAACTTCATAGGTTCCGGCAATTCCGTCGGTAATAAGACCTGTGACAAGCTGACCATGGTCGTTAGCTCCCCATGAGTACACTTTGCCGCCTTCAGTAACAGCGTAGGTCGCTCTCTCGCCTGCCGCTATGTATACGACGGACGGCTGATTATCCGCCGGCTCGTTCGTATCAAATATTACCTGGCCTATACTGCCGCTGTCAGCGCGTCCAAGCTGCTTGGCAGCGTCGCTGCCCCATGTCCACACAGTGCCGTCAGACTTAAGCGCCGCTGTATGGTTCTCTCCCATAACAACCATCGGATAAGCCTTTCCGCCTCTTACAACCACAGTAATGTAGCCCTCGGCTCCCGAATCTGTCTTGGTGAGCTTAAGCACCGCCGTACCCGGCTGAACGCCGTAAATTGCTGTCCCGTTCGACGAAGATACCTTGAGGAATCTCTCGTTCATAGATGTGAGAGTATAGTCGTTTGTCGCCGTACCGTTGAGAAGAAGGTTAAGTCCTTCCGACTCGTTTACCGTAAGGGTATTGCTTGCTTTAACATCAAGAGCGGAAGCCTCGCTGCTGTGCAGAGGTATATCAATATATACGGTCTGCGGAACTATTGAAAGCTGTTTTCTTCCTGCCATAACAGGTACATACGAATCAGACGTATCCTCGTTTCCGAGCTGACCGTCTTCATTTTTACCGAAGCTCCATACAAATCCGTCATTCTTAATGCTTACAGTATGGCTCGCGCCCGCTTCAACCGCTATTATATTTTCATAGCCGCTGTGCGAAAGCTTTTTCGGTTTGTTTATTTCTGTGTTTATAAGCTCGCTTCCCGCTTTGCCGAACGCCGCGCTTCCCCATGTATACACGTTTCCGTTTGTATCCACGGCAACACTGTAACGGTCGCCCGCCGAAATGAGCTTAATATTATTAAATACGTCGCCGTCTTCAGTCTGGGTTATCTGAGCGGGGTCTGTTCTTCCCGCTTTATCAAAGTTACCAAGCTGACCGCGCGTGTTATCGCCCCATGACCATACAACACCGTTCATATCCAGAGCAAGCGTATGGTTTCCGCCCGCCTGATTATATGTGTCCGCGTCGTACTCTCCGCTCGACGACAGGCGCGCAATCTGCGGCAGACCCGTTTTCTTCTCGGCAATCGGATTTGCGTTTGTAATTACAGACCAGACTGTAGCGTCAGCCTTAAGAGCGTAGCCGCCTGAAATATCGACTACCTTGCCTAAAAGACCGAGTTTAACCGGAACGCTTCCATAGTCTTTGCCGAACGCATACGCGTTTCCTTCAGCGTCGATAACAAAGCTGTTGTTATCGGAGGCGGTTATGCGCGCCGCCGCAAAGTCTGTATTAATCTTAACAGGCGAAAGCTGCGAAGGAGCCGCCGCGCTTGTGAGCTGACCGTTTCTGTTATCGCCCCATACCCACACGTCGCCCGCGGAATCTATTGCCAGCGCATACTCGTCGCTTGCCGCAATGGCTGTTATATATTTAGAGCTGTCGTCAAAGCTGAAGCTTATCTTCTTAGGCGAAATATCGCGCTTGCCGTTTCCGTCGCCAAGCTGACCGCGTCCGTTAGCGCCCCATGTATAAACCGTGCCCGCTTTATCAAGAGCAACCGTGAAGTTGCTTCCGGAAGCAATCTGAATCTTCGCCTTGTTTGAAGCGTCGTTTTTGATTACGGTGATATAGCTCATAGCCGTAACCGTGCTGCCCGAACCGTCGTTAGCGGTGACAACAATTACCGTGTCGCCCTCCGCGTTAGCCGTAATAAGACCGCTGCTGTTTACGGAAGCAACGCCCGTATCAAGAGACGTCCATGTAAGAGCTACAGTATTGTCGTCTTCCTTTATAACGTTAAGAGCTCTCTTAAACTGTGCGGATACCTGCTCTGTTGTGCCCGCAGTCATTGTTCTGTGATATTTATCAAGTTTTATATAGTTTTCTCCGGTCTTAACAGGAACTTCCTTAAGCGTCACCGACAAATCACCGAGCTGACCGCTGCTGTTCGCGCCCCAGCTCCATACCTGACCGTCCTCGGTCGCGCCGCCGGAATTGCCCGCGCCCGCGCCGACTGTAAGCCAGCCCTTGCCAGCCTGAGGAGACGCTATCTCGGCAGCCGTTGAAATCACGCCGCCGCCCGAAGCTATATTTGTGAGCTGATTAGTAGCGTTGCTGCCCCAGCCGTAGAGCTTTCCATCGTTTGACAGAGCCATAAGCTGAGTTGTTATACGCTTGCCGCTGTCTTCAGCCACAGATTTTCCTATAACTACCGATTTAATGTTTGCAAGCGGAAGATTCTTATTTGTACCCGAATCGCGCTGCGGTCCCAATACTACAACCGGTTCACGCGCCAGAGTAACGTCCGGAGCCATGTAGTCCAGATTTGCAATCTGTCTGCTTGTATTATCGCCCCATACGTACACATTGCCGTCTTTTGTTACAGCCGCCGCGTTATACGCGCCCGCAGCTACAGACGATATGTTTTCTATTGAGCTTACGGATACTATTGAAGCGCTGTATTCATCCTCCGAGCCGCTGCCCAGCTGGCCGCGCGTGTTGTCTCCCACGCTCCAGAGGCTGCCGTCGGCGAGCATAATAAGCGTCGTATTCGCGCCTGCCGCCGCAGTTACAGCGTTATTTACATAGCCGTTTCCGCCCACGCCGGACATTACCGCCGGCATGAAGTTTTGACTGTTGTTCGGAGCGCCGTGTCCGAGCTGGCCGCGCGTATTGCTTCCCCATGTATATATGTTTCCGTTATTGTCTATTGCAGCGCTGTGCATTGCGCCCGCCGCAATATCCGCTATTATCTCGTTATTCGCCGCGTCCGCAAGCGTTGCAATCTTAGACGGCATATTTATAACGCCGCTCTGAACCGCGCTTGCGCCGAGCTGACCGTAACGGTTATTACCCCACGCGTATACCTCGCCGTATTCCGTGAGCGCGAGAACAAACTGATCGCCTACGGCTATCTTTGTTATTCTTTCAACCTGATTGCCGGCCGCGTCTTTTTCAACCGCCTGCGGAGTAACGGACATACCGCCTGTTGTGCCCATGCCAAGCTGACCTGAGGAGTTGTCTCCCCATGTCCAAACTTTACCGTCCTGCGTAAGCGCAGCTCCGAAGCCGTTTCCGTAGAGAACCTGCGGATTTGTGAAGCCGTTTGTTACAATAACACGGCATGCCACGCTTCTGCCCGTTGTTAAATCTTTTAATATGATATATGTCTCGCCGATACCTGTAGGCGTAACGTTAGCTACTGTCTGATCGCCTGAGTTAACCAGAGCGACAGTCGCAACGTTATCGTTCATGCTTGACCAGTCAAGCTGAGCGTTTGTGCCTGCATTTGTGAACAGTGAGAATGTATTTGAGCCCACTGTCGCCGTAATCTTTGTATCTGTATTAAGCGATGTGTCGTCGAGCCTTAACCGCATTGTCTTTTTATCGATAACCACAGGCGCGCTGCCGGCAATTACCGGATATGTGCTGCTCTGCGTTGTGCCATTACCGAACTGACCGCCGTTATTATTACCCCACGCGAACACGCGTCCCTGAGTATTTGCCGCGAACGTGTGCAGAGCGTATGGATTTGCGCCGTTTGTGTACGCGCTCACGAGCATCATTTCATCTATAGGATTGTTGGATGTGTTGGAGCGCATAACTTTAACCGGACTGTCTTTACGCGCAGTCGAGCCGTCGCCGAGGTTACCGTTCGGGTTAAAGCCCCAAGCCCAGATTGTTCCGTCCTGAGCAAGAGCTTCTGTATAGCGGAAGCCTGCCGTAACTGAAGCTATACCTGAAAGCGGTTTTGATGTATCCGGATTTACAGCCGCTGTCGGATAAACATTGGCGTTATTGCCGGTGGTCGTGCCGCTGCCGAACGCTCCGTTGCCGTTATAGCCTACAGACATTACTCTGTCAATGAACATATCCGTAGTAGACGGATCAACAGAAGATGTTCCGAGACTGTAATCATATTCGTATACATTGACCGTAGCCCGGTAATCATCTATAGAAACATGAGTTATACCGCGCAGAACTTCACCGGCCGACTTATACATCAGCTTAACTGTACCCTTATTTCCGGTAGAGCCGTCGCCTACTATACCGTAGCCGTTATAGCCCGCCGTCATAACCGTCGCGTCCTTATTAAGAACCGCAACGTTATACATGCCTACAGCCGCGTCAAACGCGTCGTTTACGCCGCTCATCTTAACAGGCGTGAGCTTGTTTGCTCTGTCGCTGCCCGTGCTGAGCTGAGCGTAGCCGTTATAGCCCCAGCCGTAAGCCGTGCCGCTTTCCGTTATAGCCACTGCCGTATTCGGACCCGCTGCTATTCTTACTATTCTGCCTGTCTTGCCTGTTACGTCTCCGAGTTCGCCGCTTCCGTCAGGACCTTTAACCTTTACAGGCTCATGATTTTCTGTAACGTTTGCTATACCTATACCAAGCTCGCCGCGGCTGTTAAGACCCCACGCGTATACAGTGCCGTCTTTTGACAGCGCGTACGCCGTCGCCTGACCTGCGGCTATATCCACGATATCCTTCATAACCGCACCCGAAGCTGTAATCTGAACCGGCTCCGTGGCGTTCGGAGTCATAGCCGGATCTTCGCCGAGCTGACCGTAGCTGTTATCTCCCCAAGCCCATACTGTGCCGTCCGCTTTAAGAGCGAGATTAAACATCGCGCCCGAAGCTATTTTCGGGAATACTGAACCCGAAACGTTTATTCCGTTGGCCCCCGCCGAATATTCAGCAGGAAGAACCTCAACGTCGCAAAGCGCGTAAAGACCTGTCACCGCGTCATAGAATATAAGTCTTGCCGTGCCGACGCCCTTAAACTGAACTCTGTGCGTAATATGGTCGACAACCTCTACAACCTTCGGATTTGTGGATTCCATACGAACCATAACGTCGCCCTGACCGCTGCTGCTGCCGAACACGTTAAATCCGCTTGTTGCACGAACGTTAAATGTTGTGGAATTATAAGCGCTTACATATGTGGTTATCTTTCTCGGAACACCCGCAAGCTGGCTTATACCTGCCGTTGCCGGATATGGCTGGTCGTCGAACATACCGTTTCCGATTTGTCCGCTGCCGCCCAGACCCCATACATACACGTCGCCGCGTCGGTCTATAGATGCCGAATGATTACCTGTGCCGGACGTGCTTACGGTAATCATATCCTTAGCTTCGTTGGCTGAATCAAGCATAACGTTTGTTACGCTGCCTGAAGCGTTTGATATGTATCCGTTTCCAAGCTCGCCCTTGCTGTTGCGTCCCGCGCCGAGTATTTCGCCGAACAGCGGGTCGCCTGTGCCGAAGTGACTGCTGCTTACAAGCGCCAGAGCGCTGTATCCTGCGGATACTTCAACTATATCCTTATCCGAAAGAGCGTCTATTGCAACCGGAAGCGTTCCCGCGCTTGTCGGAGCCGCGCCCATCTGACCGTTTGCATTATTACCCCAGCCGTATACTCTGTTATTTTCCGTAACAGCGTACGCAGACTTATAGCCCGCCGCTATAGCTACGGCTGTTTTGCTGCCGAGGTCAACCTCGGAAATTGTTTGAACGCTGCTTGTGCCGTGGCTGTTTAACGCGTTTTCGCCGCGCGCAAGCACTCTGCCGTCTATGGTGAGCATATAGTTCGTCGAGCAGTCGCCTGCCGCTATATCCTTAACGCCTGCTATATCCATATATACAGGCTCGTATATTATTTTTGCGGCAGACTGTGTAAGCTGAGCCTTATGATTGCTTCCCCAGCCGTATACCGCGCCGTTTGACGAAAGCGCCATAACATTCGGGAACTCGCCGCCCGCAGCCGCAATATCTTTTATCTTTATATTGTTATTTGTAAAGTATCCTACTTTTGTCGGAGTGTCTGTTCTTGCACCGAACGCCGCGCCGAGACCAAGCTGACCGTTATTGTTGGCGCCCCATGTATACACTTCGTTATCCACGGTTACGGCCGCGACAAAGTTTGCGCCCGCGCTTATTCTTACAACAGACGGCAGCCCATCAACCTTATGCGGAGCCGTTTCCATGCTGCCTGTATAGCCCATGCCGAGCTGACCGTAGCTGTTATCGCCCCATGTCCACACCGTTCCGTCCGCTTTAAGAACAGCTGTGAAATTGCTTCCCGTTTCAACCTGCGGGAAGGTTACAAACGTAATCGGATTATTATTCTCGTCTTTTCTGTTTGTATCATCCGGAATCACATACACCTTAACGTAAACAACGTCTTTTTCCGTTCCGTCTGTTAATGTTATTTCAAGATATGTCTGACCCACTTCGTCGCTGCTTGCGGTTATATTTGTTCCGTTTATAACAGCAAGCCCTTTATTCCATATATTATATGAAGGCTGCGCTGAAGCCGCTGTATCACGGATAATGTTAAACGCAGGGCGAACCTTATCCAGACCAAGAGAAGCGAGACTGACGGTCTTGCCCTGACGCAGCAGTATGCTGTCCGGAACCGAACCGATGCTCATCTTACCCGCTTTATCAGCGTAGTTAATGCTGCTGCCGGCATCCTTTATACCAAGCTGATACGCCTCGTTAGAGCCTGCGGCCCAGACAAAACCGTTTTTATCCGCAAACAGCGTATGCGAGCCGCCTACTCCGTACTGAGCCGACGAAACTGACGCTGAAGCTGTCATGAGACCGCCGCGGCCGGAAGCCATAGCAATAATATCTCTTTCAAACGCCATGCCGTTTTTATCAACCGGCGACGCTGTAATATCCGAAGCTGTAGAGTTTGTGTTTGTCTTATTAGCGCGCTGACCGAATTCACCTGCGCCGGAGATAAGCGGTTTACCCGTATTATCTATAGAATATACCGACGAGCCGCCGCCGATTGCCACTGTATTTGTTCTGAACGGCATAATCTCAGGCTTTGTGAGTGTATTTCCGCTTGAAAGCGCATACGACACATTCGAGCCCCACGCATATGTTGTGCCTGTGATTGAGCTGTCGGGCGTCTGATCAGCGTCGTCCGTAAGAGCGTATGCAACCGCCATACCGTTCTGGTTGCCGGCTCCTATCGACATAACGCGCTGCGGAAGCGGAACCTGAACAGGCGTGCCCGTATTATCCGCCGGACGCGCGTAGCCGTTTCCGTATTCATAACTTAAATTCTTTCCGACAGCCCACACTCCTCCGCTTATGCGAAGCGCAAACGCCGTAGCGCCGTGACCCGCCGTGATATCCGAAGCGTCCTTAATAACGGTACCCACCGGTGTGAGTATCGCTGTCTGAGCGCTTGCTTCTACCTGTTTATATGAGTTATTACCCCAAGCGTATACCGTGCCTGTTTTATCGAGCGCCCATGCGAAGCCTTCAGCGTTTGAAAGTCCGCCCGCCGCGATTGCAACGATATCCTCAAGGAATGTCTTTGTTGTATCAATTATATTCTGCGCGCCTTTGAGCACTTTGGCAGGCACGCTTAAATTATCTGTGTTGTCCTGACCGAGCTGACCCTGGTCGCCGCGGCCCCATGCCCATACCTTGCCGTCTTTATCGAGAGCAAGAGCAAAGTCGCCGTTTGCGGCTACTTTAATTATATTAGAAAGTCCCTGAACCTGAACAGGATATTCCGACGCGCCGCCGAATTCTCCGTTACCGAGCTGACCATAATCGTTAGCGCCCCACGCCCATACTGTACCGTCCGCTTTAAGAGCCAGACTGAAGCGTCTGCCTGCCGCAAGCTGCGGGAACGCAACGCTGCCGCCGGCGCCTTTGCCTACCGCCGCGTCGTTCGGGCGCACTTCAACTTTAACGACAGATGTGAGTCTGCTGTCGCCCTGCCAGTTTACAATAAGATATGTCGTGCCTACGCCTGTCGCTCTGATTCTTCCCGTTGTCTTATCCAGAACTTCAACAACGTTATTCTGCATATCAAATGTGCGCCAGAATACAGGCACTGTCTGTGACGAAGACGATGAGTTAAATACGTTGAACGCGTCCACCGTAGGAGCGTCAAGCGTTATCGTCTCTCCGTCATACATTGAATACAGGTACTTCGGCAGGCTGAGATAAGACTCGCCGACGCGCACAGGCGTATACCTGTCGTCCTTTTCGCCGTTGCCGAGCTTAGGTCCTCTGCCGTAGCCTGTCGCCCAAACAGAGCCGCCGTCCTTAATAAAGAACGAGGTTTTTCCCTGAATTGCAGGCGTATTATAGCCCTGCGTTGAAATCTGTATAACGTCTGTTATAGGAGCCGTCTTATCGCTGCCTGAATCGCCCGCCAGCACGCTGCCGTATGTTCCTGCAAGAACTCCTGTATCTCCCCGGCCAAGCTCTGGCGAGTTCGCCGTAGCGCCCACAGATATTACAGAACCGTCCGCTTTAAGAGCCATGATCGAGCTGTCCGCCGACGTTACTACTGTCGGAACAGCGTTTCCGTCCGCGTCCGCGGTATCAAAATTAGTATCCCGCGTCGGAACCGGAACGGTTGTATTCACAACATAACCCCATGAATAAACTTTTCCTTCGGTTGTTATAGCCTGGATATTGCCCCAGCCCTGAACCGCGTTTACTATAAATTCGTCTTCAATGCTCATTAGAACAGGCGCTGAAAGCGTAGTCACCGAGCTTCCGCCCTCATTATATATACTTCCGCCCCATACCATAAGCTTTCCGTCTGCGCGTATACCGCTCTGACCGAGACCGCCCATAGTAAGACCCTTAAGGTTTCCAAGCGCGGCAATTTTTTCCGTCAGATTTACAGGCGCTGTAATCTGCGGCGACTTATCGGACGGATCAAGCTTGCCCTGACGCGCCGCAGTGTTATTACTGCCCGCGGCGGTAGCCACAAGGTTTGAGCCGAACGCGTAAACGTCGCTGTTCTGCGTAAGAACAATCGAGCTTGACTGCGGATTGCGGTACGCCGTGTAGTCGTTTGTATTCATAGGCGAGGAGCTTGCGTCCACGTCTACCGCCTTCTCTATTCCCGCAACAACACGCGCAAGATTTATTATATTAGTATTGCCCGCCGAGCCGTTTCCAAGCTCGCCGTCAAAGCCTATGCCCCATGTCCAGACCGTTCCGTCTGCACGAAGCGCGATAAAGTGGTTTTGTCCCGCCGCAATCTTAACGAAATCGTTCATCGGCATCTGGGCTGTTCCGTATATTCCATCGCTGTTTTCATCTCCGTTTTCAAGATGTTTAGCCTGAACAGGAGAAGCCTCGGGAGCCATACCCGTTGTGTCTGTTGTTCCCTGCGAGAGCTGACCATAGCTGTTATCGCCCCATGTCCATACAGTACCGTCCGCCTTCAGAGCCGCCCCGCTATATTTGCCCGCGACAACCTGAGGATAAGCTATAAATCCTGATGAAGCCGGCACAACCTGAATCTTAACGCTTCCTGTGTTGCCTTTTTCATCTTTAATAATTATATATGTAACGCCCGGATTCTTCGCAGTTATAACGCCCGTATTTGAAACGGACGCAACGTCGTCGTTAAACGACGTCCATGTATACTGATCCGGAGTATATGTGGATTCTTTCCACACGTTAAAGCCCGCGACAGCCATAAGATGCTGTCTGCTTATATCCAGCGTGTCGCCCGACTGAAGCGCGGTCATTATATGCTTTCCGTCCTCGCGCACTATTGTGTCGTCGAAGATTTTAACAGTCTCATATATGCTTCCGCCGCGCACAAGAAGCGCGTCAACCACTTCGATATGGCGTCCGCCGTATTCTGAAACAACCTTAACAGGCGAATCCATATCCGCCGACGCCTCGTTGCCGAGCTTATACGTCTGTCCGTAGCCCGCGGAATACACCGAACCGTCGTAGCTTATAAGGTGCGACGTCACAACCTGCGGAATGTTGCCTGAATCATTTCCGCGCGACATTGTGCTGTACATTATATTCTTAATATATCCGTTATCGTCCTTATTGCCGTCTTCTCCCGCTTCGCCCGCGACAACGTTTCCTTTTCTGACGGTACTGTCGCCGCCGAACGCCCCCGCGATAATGCTGTTGCCGGATCCGCCTGATCCGTATACCGAACCGTCCGTAAACGTCACCATACCCGTATACGCGTCGCTGAAATTGATAGGCTTAATAGGCTTGCCGTTTTCGTCAAGCACATTCACGCCGTTAGCTTTCTTCGTGCTGAACTCCTCAACAACTGTCGGAGTAAACACAATCTCGCCGCCCGCAATTCTGTCGCCGCTCGGGTTATATCCCCACATATACATATCACCGCCCGCAGTAAGACCCGCAGCTGTCGTATATCCGCCGCGGAACGCGTCGATAAAGTGCACGCGGTCGCCCAGAGAATCCGTAACCTTAACTCCGCGGTAACCATAGCGCGTTGCATATGTGCCGCTTCCCGAATTGTTTTCCATCGCAAGCAGACCGTAAGCGTTCGTGCCGCCCGCAAGATACTGTCCGTCGCGGCGCAGATACGAAGGCTCAAGACCTGTGGTCTTTTCAACCATTATTTTCTTTATATTTCTCACAGCCGGGTCAAGGTCGCTTATGCACACAGGCGTCGTATATTTCGTTACAGGCGAAGACTCAGTCGCCGTCCCGTAAGAAACGTTACCCTTTACAGGCTGATACCCGTTCACGCCCGAAAGCTTCGACACGTTTCCGCCCCAGCCGTACACCTTTCCGTCAGCCGACAGCGCATAAGCCGTGTCATACGCGCTTCCGCTCGCATTGTGCTGCGTCGCGCCGCCCATAGCCACGCCTACAATCTTCGTCTGATTGCCGAGCGTGCCGCTGCCGCCGATTCCAAGCGGATTTACAGCGTACGCCCTGTCCGTCGTCGTTCCTATACCAAGCTGTCCGTACTCGTTCGCGCCCCATGTCCAGACTCTGCCATCCGCGTCAAGCGCAATCGTCGAATAGCCTCCCGCCGCTATCTGAATAATACGGCTTAAAGGCGTGTTTGCATTCACCATAACGCGCGACGGACGCGTGATTGTGCCGCCTATTTTGCCGCTGCCCACCTGACCGTAGGCGTTCTGTCCCCACGCCCATACCGAGCCGTCGCCCTTCAGCACAACCGTATGCTCAAGACCGGCGCTCACCATAGGCATTGCTATATATGTATTATCTGCCGGAATAACATTCAGCTTAAACGAGCCGATGTTTCCGTTGCTGTTGTCTCTGATTATAATATATGTCGTTCCTGTTTTGAGCGCACGAATTACACCCGACGCGCTTATTGTCGCCACATTTTCGTTGTATGAGCTGAACCTTAAATCGCTCATTTTCGGCTTATATTTCTCGTCTCCGAAGAGGTTAAAATATGTGGTTCCTATAAGGGAATTTATATCAAGTGAAAGCTCGTCTCCCTGGCATACCGCCGACCGCATACCGCCGCCGATTGTAAGGGTTCCCTCGTGGATTGTA
>CATJNN010000209.1 GCA_949742185.1 uncultured Clostridia bacterium
ATACCTTTGCCCAGACGGGGGCATGGTCGGCGTATGAATATGAGGATTTAGGAGAGGTTGAGCTTAAAGCGGGAGAAAATTCTCTTGTTATAACAGATAAAGAAATTCCTAATACTTATTTAATCAATATAAAGAATATTGTTTTTGAAAAAGTAAACTGAGGGGGAGAATATGAAAAAGATAAAACAAATCAGACTTGTTTCACTTCTGCTGTCCGCCGTAATGCTTGTAACCTCTGCCGGAATTATTCCTATAAGCGCGGGGGCGTCTGAGACGGACGCGGTTGTGACGGCTTTCAGGCAGATGAGATGCAATAATGCAAAGGAAGGAAATGTTTCGGCTATCGGCGGGAAATATAAAAGCGCAGGTTATCTTATTGATATATTGACAGGAAAATATCTTGACCCTAATACCGAGGAGGAAAAAACAAGAGCAAACGCGGAGATAAAAACCTCGGCAAGAGAATACGCTCTTATGCGTATAAGCCTTAATTCGGACGTTACTGAAAAAGTGGATATTCAGTTTTTATTAAGCGGTGCGAATAAAACCTTTGAGGCATACGCGTATTTGTGCGAAAGCTGGACGGAGCTTGCAATGACAAAATATAATTCGGTGCCGAATACGGATATCGCCGCGGAGATAAATTATGCGGCGTCCGTGGCGTCGGGATACGATTGGTCGCAGCAGGGCGTGAGCTTTGACAGCGCGTCGCCTGTAGCGAGCGATACGTCGGGTCCCGATAAGCTTATAGATTTTTCCATCACTGTAACGGACGAGGACAGCGCTGCGGGATATAAGGATATTCTGATTAAAAATAGCACTTCGGACGAGGACGGCACGTTTATCATGGTAGGCGAGCCTGTCGTTACGACGTATTTAACAACATTTCCGAAAAATGTAACCGTCGAGGGCAATAAAACGCCGACAGTGTACGCTTCTGCATTGCCTGCCACAGCCGCTAAGTATACGGCTAAGGTTACGGACAGCGAGGGCGGTGCGGTTGAAGCAGGAGTAACATATTCGGTTGACGACAGCGCGAGCTTTGAAATAAGCGGCGACGGTGAGTTAATAGCTAAAGAAGGCTTGACGGTCGGTACATATACAGTGCATATTACGGCAACCGTCAATGCTGACGAGTGCGAAAACGGAGAATTGGTGGAAAGCGAGCCGTTTGAGGTTACGGTAAGCGTAGCGGACGGAAATCCGACAATAGAGCTTGCCCCTTCGCAGCTTTTATGGTTTAGAGCGAACGGAAAAAACGGCGGCGAGTTTGACGGCTCGTGCGGAAGTAACTGGTATTATGCGGGCGACAGCGGATTAAAGGAATTTAATGAGATTGAAGCGGGAACGGGCTTTGGTCTTATTACGAGCTTTGATATAGGCGGAATTGACGCCGGGGAAAACGATTTATATAATTTTAAGCTGAGAATAACCGCGTCGGGCGCGACGGAAAAGCTGGCAATCTGGAATTATGACAGCGAAGAGACTCCGTATTACGGAAGCAATGTTGACAAGAAGGCGGTTACAACGGCTATAAAAACCATGCTGCCGTCGTGGAATACAGACTGGACCTACGGCAGCGGAGAGAACGCGGCGCCTATAGCTTCCGCGTCGGTAGCGGACGGCGTATATGAATTTGATTTTACATATGACCGTCTTAAAGAATACGCAGGGACGGACGGAATAGCGAGCTTTTTCATAACGTCTGAGGATTTAAGTTCCAGAAAAAGCGCGACTAAAGTATATTTAAGCGGCGATAACGCGCCTGAAATGACATATTCATACAGGGCGAAGCCGCAGGTACAAGGCGCTGTAATACAGGGCGCGGACAAGGTTGCTTTTTCAGGCGCGGTTCCCGACGGCGACAATACATATAAAGCAAGATTTACAACGCAGTATGAAGATGTTTTTTACGATATAACGGACGGAACAACCGAATGGAGCGTAGAGGGAAACGACGATGTTTCCTTCGACAGCGACACGGGAACGCTAAACGTGTCCAACGGATTGGCGGAGGGGACGTATACGGTTACGCTTAAATTCCGCTATGAAAAAGACGAGGCTTTATACACGGCGGAAAAGAATATAGAAATTGAGAAAAAAGCAGTAGCCGTTCCGACGTCTGTAAGAATATCGGGAAATTCGTCAATCAGCCTTGTAACGTCCGAGCTTCCCGCTAAGTTTACTTATACGGCAGAGGTATTAAATCAGTTCGGAGATGTAATAAAAGACGAGCAGTGCAGCTGGTCGGTAAGCGGAGATAATATAGGCGGTATTTCGATTGATACTGACGGCGTGTTGACTATAGAAGGAGGAGCGAAAAGCTCTCTTGCGATTATTAAAGCCGTATCCAAGACAAATTCCGAGGTCTACTCTGAATTAACCGTACCTGTTCATATATCGGAATACGCGTCAACGCTGTATCCTACTGCCGACGTGCTTTTCAGAAAAGGTAATACCGATACAAAAAATGTAAGCGGCGCGGAGCTTGAAATAACAAACAGCGTTGATAACGACCGCGCTCTCGTGGGAGGTCTGAAATTTGATATTTCTTCCATAAAAAAGGCGATAGACGCAAAACAGCCTATAGTTTCAATAAAGCTAAGACTCACAGCGTCGTTATCAAAAGATGGAAAACTCCTTCTCAAGACGTTGTCTAACGACTGGGACGAGACGGACAGCACAAAAAATTCCTATGAAGCAAAAAGCGGTATTATAACCGAAGCGGTTTCGTCGTCCGCTAATGTAGTTGACAATGAAGAAAACAAATCGTTTACGCTTAACCGCATGGCAAAAGATAAGTATATATACGAGGTGGAAAGAGCGGAAACGGAAACTATAGAAACATGGCAGACAGAGCTTGACGTTACAGATTATCTGCTTGGCACGGGCACAGACAATGACCCTAATAAGAACGGTTACATTGCCGATAATAAAAACGAAGATTTTGTAAGCTTTTTGATTATGGCTAACTACAACGGAACAAATGCGAATAAAATCTTTACAAAGGACGTTTCCGAGACAACATATGCAGACCACTGGCAGAAGCTTACAGAGAAATTTCCGGAAATTGCGGCAGACACGGATATTATAAAGCCCGCGCTGGTGATTGATTATGCGAAGGAAAGCGTCAGCATTACGTCGAACGTAAGCACGCTTCCTGTTCCGCTTACGGACGCGGCAAATTCCACGCGTCTTACAGCACAGCATTATAACCCGTTTACCGATACGACGGATGCGGATATCTCGTGGTCAATAATAGGATATACAGACGAAAGCGGAGAGCACAGCGGTATTCCGTCGGGCGTAACAATTAGCCCGGACGGTACGCTCTCGGTTTCAAAAACGGCGAAAAGCGGCTCGGTCACGGTGCGCGCGGCGTCGATAAGCAATAGTCTTGTTTATACGGATTTTACGGTGTCGATAGTAAAGCTTGCGACGCAGCTTTTAAACGGCTCGTTTGAAAATGTTACCGACGCGATGATGCCTGTCGGCTGGACGTCGTATGACTGCGATATAGACGGCGCACATAACGGCGTGCGCCGGTACAAAATGGACCAGACCTCCGAAACGCAGCTTTCAAATATCACACGCGCAAATGATGAGGACGGACTGGTAAGCGGCTCGTATTCTTCTGACAGCGAAGGAAATAAGGGTCTTATGTTTAAGGGCGCGGCAGGAATAGACAAGGATTATGAGGGATATGCCTACGCGCATAACGCTGCCAACAGCGGCAGAGACGGAGGACCTGACATACGCGTAACCTCGGGTATAACCTACTGGATATCGCAGGATTACAGAATGCAGAATTTATATCAGCTTAATGATTCCGCCGTTGTAGGACCATATATGAGTTATGAAGGCTTTCAGGGAACAACGTCTAAAAAATCACAGTTCGGAGGAACATGGTATTTTAAGGACGGAAATCCGACAACGCCGTATACAACCGAAGGCTATGATACGCTTACAAAGCAGATAACTGTTCCTGCAAACGTGAACAGACTCAGAATAAACTGGGGCTTTAAGGCAAGCGAGGGCGAAATCTATTACAGAAACTTCCGCATTGCGCCGCAGGGAATAGACACGTCAAAGACAGCGGCAGACGGAAAAAACGAGCTTAAGGTAACCGATAAAATGACATGGACCTCGGACCCGATAGCCGTTGCCGCAGGAAGCGAATATACATATAAGCTGTCGGTGATGACAGATAATATATCGAGCGGACGTGCAGTTATTGTTTTCAAGAATTCCGACGGTAATGTTATATCGGAACAAGAGATAAAGCAGGCGAAAACGCTTCAGTGGACGCCAGTGTCGGGAACAGTCATTCCGCCTCAGGGTACGGCGTATGCGGAGATACGGCTTGAAAACGGAGAAAAAACGGGAAGCGTATGGTATGACGCTATTATATTCACTCAATCTACAGCTTCAACTCCGACGTATATAAAGCTAAATTCAGACAATACGCAGGTAATAAGTCCCGTGTCGGGTGAAAACAGGTATTCTTTTACAGCGGTGGTGACAGACCAGTATAACAATCCCTGTGACGCTAAGGTGAAATGGAGCGCAGATTACGCCGGCTTGTCCGTTTTGGAAAACGGAACGCTTATCGTTTCGTCCGATGCGGCGGAGGGAGATGCAGTCATAAAGGCGGAGGCGGACGGACAAAACGGAAAAATTTCCGATACGCTTACGATAAAGGTAATAAAGCAGTCAGCAAATTCCGAGGCCGTATCGCTTATAAACGGTGATTTTTCGGATAAGGACGAAAATAATCTCCCAATCGGCTGGACGAACAGCGACAGAGAGCTGTCTATCGCAAACAGTACGTTTGACACAGCCGTATCGGGCTGGAAGCTGAATTATACGACATATACGTCCGCCGACACCTCGGCCTTGATTGAATGGGACCAGAGCGTAGACCATACGGGAAATTCGGGCGGTTCGGCGAGGATTTACAACGCCGACAGAGCGCAGGGGTCAATGCAGATTTCGGATAATATTACGGTTACGGGCGGTCAGCTTTATGATTTGTCCGTATGGGTAAAGACGGATAACATTTCAACAGACTCAAACGTTTATGTAAATGTTCTGATATACGATAAGAACGGCTCGACAATAGAGGAAAACAAACAGCTATTGAGATTGTATCCTAACGATACAGACGGCAAAGGTAATAATACGACAGACTGGACGAAGCTGTCAGGCTCAATGTTCGTGCATAAAAACGCGGCAAAGATGCGCATAGATATGCGTTACCGCGGAGGTGCGAATAATTCGGGCGGAACAGTCTGGTTTGACGATTTGGCTGTAACAAAGCAAACAGGGCTCGACAATGAAAATGCATACGGCGGCAAAGCCTCGTTAATGCTTCAGGGCTATAACTTTGAAAAGAATGATTTTTCAAGAAATTACGGCGAAAAATGGGACAGTACGCCGATTGCAAATATTGCCTCAGGACAGGAGTATTTCTATTCCGTTAAAGCGCAGACAATGAATGCGCCTGAAGGCGCGTATGTGATGGTCACATATTATAACGCGGCCGGAAAAGCGATAAAGACTGAAAAATCAGATAAGATATCGGACACAAATAAATCGTGGACTGAGATAAAGGGCGCGTCTGCCGCTCCGTACGGCGCGGTAAGCGCGGTTATGAGCCTATGTATAGACGGCGAAGGTACGGCTTGGTTTGCGGACGCGGGATTTGAAACAAAAGCCGCGCCGCAGGTAACGGAGCTTTCTATAGCGGGTAACGATACTGTCTTGGCATCGAGTGAGAACTATTATTATACAGTGATTACAGACCAGTACGGCTTGCAGTCTGACAGAATGAATATTGCGGTTACGGCGGAGAACCTGCCGTCGGGTATGCAGTTTGACACGAAAACGGGAAAACTGACCGTATCGGATAATATCGCTGGCGGTACGGGCGTTACGCTCAGAGCATCTTATAACGGTCTGACGGCGACTAAAAATGTCAGAACGCTGGCGGACTCGACGTCTATATCCGTAAGCGGTCCCGACACGGTGTCAATACCTTCGTCGGGAACGAAAAAAGCCGTATACAAGGTATATAATCAGTTAAGTCAGCAAATAGACGCTTCTAAGGTTAAATGGTCGGTATCTGCGCGTGATGTAAGTATAGACGACGGCGTTCTTACAGTGCGCTCGGGCGTAAGCAGCAAGAGCGTTACCATCACTGCCGAATACAACGGATTAAAGGCGTCAATGCAGGTTATGCTGTCAGCTAATTCAGAGTCTGAAGGCGGAGGAAGCGGCGGAGGAGGCGGTGGCGGAGGTTCGTCATCGTCCGGCGGCAATACTCAGATGACTGTTGCGCCGGGACAAAACGCAATGGGTAATTTTGAAGCGGTAAATAATTCAGACGATAACGTAGATCAAAGTACGGGAACAACCATAGAGAATTTATTGCCGCAGCCAGACCCGAATTACTTTACTCAGGGAATGGACAATATTGCAGGCTTTACCGATATAGGAAGCGTGAAGTGGGCGCATAAGGCGATAGCGGCTCTTAGAGGCGTTAATATTATAAACGGTAAGGAAGAGACAAAATTCTGCCCTGATGACAATATAACAAGAGCGGAGTTTACGCATATACTTATAGGTATGCTGAAATATGCAAACCGTATAGATGTATCCGATGCGGAATGTAATTTTAAAGATGTGGCAAACGGCGCATGGTATTATAACAGCGTTGCGCTGGCCGTTAAGCATGGTATTGTTACAGGAATCAGCGATGATGAGTTTGCGCCTGACGTGCTGATATCGCGGCAGGATATGTGCGTAATGATTGGAAGAGCTTGCGCGTCGGCAAATATCACCTTGCCGCGCGGAGCAGGAGTTATATTTAACGATGAAGGCGATATATCCTCTTACGCGCTTAATGCGGTTAAGGACATGGCGCGGGCAGGAATTGTCACAGGATTTGACGGAGGAGACTTTGGTCCGCTTGAGAATGCTACACGCGCGCAGGCGGCGGTAATTATATACAGAATGGCAGGTGGAACAGAATGAAAAAAAGAATAATAAGCATACTTACGGTATTATCTGTGATAATGACATTGATTGCTCCATCTGCCGCAGTTAATGCGGAGCTTGGAATAAAGAATGAGTTTCAGGTCAGTCTTTTGGCGGCGCTGGATATTGTGCCGGGATATCCGTCCTCGTACGACGCGGAAGCGAAGGTATCTGTTAAAAACTTTTTTGACTATGCGTATCGCTTAGTCGGCGCGCCCGCAGTAAATTTATCTGAGGAGATAAAGTCATATGGACTGGACGAGGAAAGCGACGCGATAAACGGCGCTGCGGCGGTTAAGATTATATTCGATATTATCGGTTATGATAAGATGCTGCCGTTTTATAATAATGATTATAATGCTTTGATGGCGGCAACCAACGTTACAAAGGGTGTGAATATTCAAACGGTTTCAGAAGAACCTGTAACATACGGTCAGATGGTAATGCTGTTTTGGAACGCTCTTAATTTAGACGCAGTGGAATTTGCGGGATTTAATTCCTATCGGCTCTCGGATAAAACGGTTATAGAATATTATCTGAAGATTTACGAGGGGAACGGCGTTGTAAACGCAAATAATACGGCGGCTGCCGACGGCGGAAAAACGACGGCACAGGATGAGGTTCGTATAGGAAATGAGCTGTATCTCACAGGGAATACTATGACGGAGCATCTGATAGGAAGCAATGTGAGATTTTATTATTACGACGACGGCGGCGACAGAATTATCAGATGGATTGACACAAACACCTCGAAAAATACAACAGTAACCGTATACGGAAACGACATTTTGTCTGCCGATAATAATGAAGTTATATATGAAACAAATAAAAAGAGCAAAACAGTGAAGCTTGATAAGGACTGTATTGTTATATATAACGGCAAAACGGCGGCGGACTGGGAAATGGGTATAGAAGCGGTAAAATCTCAGAATTCGTATAATAGGTTTATTGACAATGACAATAACGGCAAATTCAATGTTGTTGTTATAACCGACTACGAGTATTATCTTGTCGACGCAATTTCAGCGAAGCAGTATACAGTAAACGACTATTCGGCAGGTACTACAGTAACGCTTGGCGGAGAAGAAACCGACAGACTGACAGTGTACGAGGGCGGCGTCAGAAAGGACGCCGACGCGATAAAGGCGGGCAGTGTGATAGCTGTGGCAAAAAGCGTTGATTTAAGCGTCATAACGGTCGAGATATTAACGGATATGGTGACGGGTGAGATTACAACGTCAAGCGCCGACGAAATAACCGTTTCAGGTACAAGATATACCGTATCGCCGTCATACGCCGGCGACGCCTTGAAAATCGGCAGAAACGGAACGTTTTATTTTGACAACTTCGGCAGAGTTGTAAGAAGCGCAGGACTTAAAGAGGGCTATTCGCAGTACGGATATCTTCTGAAGTTCTATCGCGGAGAGGACCCCGAGGGCGACTGCTATGCAGAGCTTATAACGGCGGAGGGAAAAAGAGAAACTTTTCCTGTTCGTCGCTCTGTGAATGTTAACGATGTTAAATGCGGTCTTAAAGAAGCGCTTCAGCGCGTGGATAAAAAACAGCTTATAACATACAGGCTGAACGCCGAGAATGTCATTACAAAAATCAATACTGCAAATAAATCATATATAGGCAGAGACGTCAGCACGCAAAAATTCTCGGTGCATTTTAACGGTGCGGGTAAGTACAGAAAAAATAATATGTGCTTTAACTCTAAATACCTGCTTGACGGCACAACGCCGATATTTGTAATTCCATACAATGAGGAAAAGAAGGATTATAGGGTGATTGACGCTTCGTTGCTGGTAAATAACACGACGTATGATATATCCGTATATGATATAGACGATTATATGTACGCGTCATGTATTGTGCTTAAAGAGAATTTTACCGAGCCTGAAAATCTCAGAAGCAAGCGCTCAGTTGTTTTGACAAACGTGCTTAAGTGCATTGACGACGAGGACGAATTGGCTATAGGCATTGAGGGGTATCAGCAAGGGAAAAAGGTTTCATATATAGTTAAAAATATGGAAATGAAGGACAATAGGGGAAAATACTATGTGCGCGATTTGTCTGCCGGAGACGTTATACAAATCGGCGTTAACATAGACGGTGAAGTGAGCGCCGTTCAGCTTTTGTTTAAAGCGAATGAGAAAAAGCTGGCGATTGCGGCGGGAACAGGATCTTCCAATAAATACTGGGAGGGCGGAACGCTTGTAATGCCTGATTTATCGGTCAGCTTCGGCATGGTAACGGGAAGAAATACAAACGTACTTCTTGTAGACGCCGACGGCGACGACTCGGTGACAAGTAAAGAGCCGTATAAATTCTCGGCTTCAACAAATGTTTATTTATATGAAAACGGAAGAATATCGCAGTCGAATAAAAATGATATTTTCCGCGGAGATAACGTTTATATTCAGGAATATCAGGGGAATTTGCATGAAGTTGTGGTAGTAAGATAATATTTTTGAGATTGAATACATAATAAAAAACAATTCGGCGCGTGCGGCGTCGGATTGTTTTTTTGTGTCCGTGCTTTTGTACAATTAAAATAATAGTGTTAAAATTCTGATATACAAAATTTATTGCTTTATGCTATAATGTTATAAATAAAATATTATATATGGAGGAACGAACATGATATTTAAAAATAACAATATATTTCATCTTCAGGGGAAACAAATCAGTTATATCATGGCAGTAAATGAATGCGGGGATTTGCTTCATTATTACTATGGAAAAAAACTGCGTGATAAAAATTATGAATGGGTAAAGCAAAAATGGTCTGTCTGGAACGGATACGGACCCGACAAGTGGACGCTTGACATATGTCCGCAGGAATATCCCGCGTACGGATATACGGATTTGCGCACACCCGCATACAGCGTCGTAAATAAAAACGGAGGTACGGTTTCAAGACTTACATATAAATCCTATAAAATTCTGCAAAATTCCGTGCAGGAAATTGAAGGTATGCCCGCTTTGTTTGCAGGGGACAAAAACGCACAGACACTTGAAATCGTTTTAGAGGATAAGAATGCAGGCTTTGAGGTTATTTTAAGCTACACTGTTTTTGACGAGTATGATATAATAGCCAGAAGCGCTAAAATCACAAACATTTCCGATACCGAAATAACGATAGACACAGCATACAGTACTGTGCTTGATATGCCGAAGCGCGCCTATGAGCTTATTCATTTTTCGGGTGGCTGGGCAAAGGAAAGAGAGATGTACAGAAATAAGGTGCGTCAGGGTGTTAAAATAGATATTTCAAACGCACGCGGCGGAAGCGGGCATAATATAAATCCGTTTGTGATGCTTGCTGAAGAGGGCGCGGACGAAACAAACGGCGACGTTTATTCGATGACTTTGGTATACAGCGGAAATCATTCAACCATGCTTGAGTGCGATCAGTTCGGTAACGTGCGTCTGATGCAGGGGATAAATCCGTTTGGTTTTGAGTGGAGACTAAAGCAAGGAGAAAGCTTCTTTACGCCGCAGTCGATTATGTGTTATTCAGACAAAGGAATAGGCGGTATCTCGCGCGAGCTGCATGACGTAATACGGCAGAATTTGTGCCGAAGCAAATGGGTGGATATGGAGCGTCCTATTCTTATAAATAACTGGGAAGCGACGTATTTTGATTTTAACGAAGAAAAACTTTTGGATATTGCAAAAACAGCAAAACAGCAGGGCGTAGAGCTTTTTGTACTTGATGACGGCTGGTTCGGCGACAGGAACGATGAAGAAACGTCTATGGGGGACTGGAGAGTTAATCTTAAAAAAATACCGTCGGGCATTGACGGACTGGCAAAAAAGATAAACGATATGGGACTCAAATTCGGGCTTTGGTTTGAGCCTGAATCAGTAAATCCCGACTCGGATATATATCGCGCTCACCCTGACTGGATAGTACATTCGGCGGGGGTTGAGCCGACGCAGAGCCGTTTTGAGTATCTTCTGGCTTTAACCCGCGGCGAAGTGTGCGACTATGCGATAAATTCCGTGTGCAATATTTTAGAGTCGGCAAATATTGAATATGTGAAATGGGACATGAACAGACCTATGACAGATATACCAAGAAAGGGCTTTAATCATGAGTTTACATTGGGCTTTTATAAGGTGATGGACGCGATAACAAGCCGTTTTCCCGATATTTTGTTTGAGGGGTGCAGCGGCGGCGGCGGACGCTTTGATGCAGGTGTGCTTGCATATATGCCGCAGATATGGACGAGCGATAATTCGGACGCTGTAAAAAGAATGCAAATACAGTATTCAACGTCGATAGGCTATCCCGTTTCGTCAATTTCAGCGCATGTAACGGCTGTCCCAAATCATCAGAACGGACGTGTGACGTCGCTTAAATCGCGGGCGGACGTGGCGTATTGCGGGGTTTTCGGATATGAGCTTGATATAACAAAGATGAACGAAAACGAGCTTGACGAGGTTAAAAAGCAGATAGAAAACGACAAGAAGATTCGCTCTTTAATGATAAACGGTGATTTTTACAGGTTGGAAAGTCCTTACAACTCAAATTACTGCGCGTGGGAGACGGCGGCGAAGGATAAGTCGGAAGCGTTTGTAATGTGCGCAAAGATTTTGTCAGAAGCGAATTGTGAAGAAAAGCGTGTAAAATTTTACGGGCTTGACCCCGACGCCGATTATATCGACGAGTATACCTCTAAAGTGTATGGGGGAGACGAGCTTATGTATAACGGTGTTGTTCCGGAGTTTGGACAATATGACTTTGCAACGCAGATATTCTATTTAAGGAAAATATGACGGAGAAATAATTATGTGCAGAATAATATTCAGCGATATAGACGGCACGCTGCTTAATTCTGAGCAAAGAATAAGCGGAAATACAAAGAAAAAAATAAAAGAGCTTGAGAAGCGTGGTATTCCGTTTGTTCTGACATCTTCAAGACTTGAGGGCGGCGTGTTTCCTGTTTTGGATGAGATGGGAATAAAAGCTCCTGCAATTTCATACAGCGGCGCGCTCGTGCACGATGCAAACAGACGTATAATAAGAAGTCTTGAAATACCCGCTGAAGAGGGGCAGAAGATACATGATTTTATTGTCAATACAGATAAGAGCATATGCTGCTGCGTATATTCGCATGACTTGTGGCTTACGGATGATAAGAGAAATAAATGGCTTATGGAAGAAGAGAAAATAACAGGCTTATCGGCGGTGCAGGGAAAGATATCGGATTTTGTGGGCTATACAGGCGTTCATAAGCTTTTGTGTATGGGAAATAGAGAAAATATTGACAGACTTGCCGTTGCACTAAGACATGCTTTTCCGAATGTGTGCGTATGCCGTTCAAAAAATACATATCTGGAAATAAATCATCCTCTTGCGACAAAGGCAAATGCCATGCGGTTTTTATGCGATTTTATGGGAATATCTTTAGGGCAGACGGCGGCTTTCGGCGACGGCGAGGTGGATTTGGAAATGCTGCAGCTTGCAGGCAAAGGCTTTGCCATGCGAAACGCGCCGGATAAGGTTAGGCGCGGAGCGGAATATATAGCGGAAACAAACGACGACGAGGGAGTATTAAAGGCTATTATAAATATGGGGTTTTAGCAAATAATAATTATGAGAAGTATGAAAATGGCGCGGATAAATAGAAGATATGCGGTCTGACAGGGCGCAAAGCCCTGTCGGATTTTTTTGTATAAGAAATAATTAGTTGATATTAAAAATCTTTAGTTGTCGGTTGCGGAGATTAGTTAATGATTTCGCGACAGAGGAGAGCGTTTAATTCGACCATTTTCCAGAAATGATTTGGTAATTTTATTAGATGTTTTTTATTGTTAAAAATCACATAATATCTTTCATTTTTATATATTCCATTATGGCAATAATATTGTATAATGTAGCTATATTTTAGATTTAAGGAGTTGCAGCAAAAATGATTGAAAACCCAATAATCAGAGGATTTAATCCTGACCCGTCAATTATAAGAGTTAATGATACATATTATATAGCCACATCAACGTTTGAATGGTGGCCCGGAGTGGCGGTATATTCTTCAAAGGATTTGCGGCATTGGAGTATTAATCATTATCCGCTTAACAGAAAATCTCAGCTTGACCTTCAGGGCGTGCCCGACGGCGGCGGAATATGGGCGCCGTGCTTATCATATGACGGTAAGACGGTATTTTTGGTATACACCAATGTAAAGGAACGCGGACCGTTTATGACGACGGACAACTACCTTGTCTATACGGACGATATATCGTCAGGAGAGTGGTCGGAGCCTGTTTATCTCAATTCGCTTGGCTTTGACCCGTCGCTTTTCCATGACGACGACGGCACAAAATGGCTTTTAAATCTTGATAACCACTATGCGGAGGGCAAGCGTTTTAACGGTCTGTGGCTTCAGGAATACGACCATAAAAAGAAAAAACTTGTGGGAGACGTGAAGCAGTTTTATAAAGAGCCTCACGGAGAGCTTGTCGAGGGCACGCACATTTTTAAGCACGACGGCAAATATTACATACTAAAGGCGCAGGGCGGCACGGGCTGGCGGCACAGCGCGCAGATGTCGAGATCGGATAATCTAATGGGACCGTATGAGGACGACGAGCAGATACTTCTTCATTCGAGAGACAACGAGTCTTTATATATCCAAAAAGCAGGACATGCGGATATAGTAGAAACGACCGACGGTGAGATTTATATGGTACATCTCGGTTCGAGATACAGCAGCGGCGAAAAAACGACCTACTGCGGGCGCGAGACCTGTATCCAGAAGGTATATTGGAACGAGGACGGCTGGCTTCGGCTGTCGCACGGAGGAAGCAATCCTGCAAGATATGTTGAGGAGCCGATGATTCCGGAGGTGGCAGCTGAGGAAAGAAATCTGCGTTTCAATTTCAAAAACGCAAAAGCTCTTGATAAGGAGCTGATGACTCTCAGAGGGCCTATTGACGACGCTGTTAGTTTCAGCAAAAAGGGACTTGTCGTTAAAGGCGGAGACGGGATTTTAAGCAAGTTTAAGCAGACGCTTATCGCGCACCGTATTGAGGAGCGCGCCGTAACTGCGGAGACTAAGCTGGAGTTTGAGCCGGAGTGCGAGAAGCATATGGCGGGGCTTATAATTATATATGATACGGGTCATTGGCATTATCTTTATGTCTCGCGTTCAAACGATACGGGCGAGAGAACGATAAACACGCTTACCTGCAATAACTATAAACTTGAATACACGCATGAGCAGGAAAAAATAGCGCGCGCGCCTGTGATGTTAAAGGCGTATATAAATGAAAATGATTTGCAGTTTGCTTATAACGACGGGAATGGCGAGAAGAATTTCGGTGCGGTTAAGGATATGAAAGTCGTAACGGACGAGAACGTTTACCTTGGCTTTACGGGAGCGATGGTGGGAATATGCGTACAAGACATGTATATGAGAGAAAAAAGCGCG
>CATJNN010000210.1 GCA_949742185.1 uncultured Clostridia bacterium
CTGTATAAGAAATATTAGTCATAAATATATTGATTACCAATAAAAATTTAAAAACCCGTTTACAAGCATTGGGTTTACAAGTATAATATAAGAAAGAAATACTTTAAGGAGGTTTTACTATGGCGGATATTTATGAAAATATTAAAAAACTGGTACAGTACGGTTTGGATACAGGTTTGATTACAGAAGAGGATAAAACTTACACCATAAATCTTCTGCTTGATAAATTCAAGCTTTCAGATTATACAGACCCGTCAATATCAGGTAATATTGTGCTTGCTGAAATTTTAAAAGAACTTACCGACTACGCTGTGGAAAATGGAATAATCGAAGACGGAATAGTTAGCCGCGATTTGTTTGACACAGGCGTTATGAATCTCCTAATGCCCCGTCCGTGCGAAGTCACAAAAAAATTTCGAGAACTTTACAGCCGGTCGCCGGAAAGCGCAACCGATTATTTTTACAAATTATGCTGCGACTCAAACTACATACGCCGCGACCGAATTGCGCGCGACGCAAAATGGGTGACAAAAACAGAATATGGCGACATGGACATAACTATAAATCTTTCCAAGCCGGAAAAAGACCCGAAAGCTATTGCAGCAGCTCTCACAATGAAGCAAAGCTCATATCCGAAATGTCAGTTATGCATCGAAAACGAAGGCTACGCCGGCAGACTTGACCATCCCGCGCGTCAAAATCATCGTATTATACCGATAACTATTAACAACAGCGCATGGGGATTTCAATACTCGCCATATGTGTATTACAACGAGCATTGCATTGTTCTGAACGGTCAGCACACTCCTATGAAAATTGACCGCGCCGCATTCGGCAAGCTATTGGATTTTGTGAAGCTTTTCCCACACTATTTTGTTGGTTCAAATGCCGATTTACCGATTGTCGGCGGCTCAATTCTGACACACGATCATTTTCAAGGCGGACATTATACTTTCGCCATGGCAAAAGCTCCGATTGAACAGCCATTAAGCATAGCAGGCTTTGACGACATTGAAACAGGTATTGTTAAATGGCCTATGTCGGTTATCCGCACACGCTCAGAAAACCCCGAACGGCTTATTGAGCTTGCCGATAAAATACTCGGCGCATGGAGGGCATACACGGATGAGAGTGCGTTTATATTTGCTGAAACAGACAGCACGCCGCATAACACAATAACCCCTATCGCAAGGAAGAACTCCGGCAAATTTGAACTTGACCTTGTGCTCCGCAATAATATAACAACCGATGAATATCCGGACGGCGTATATCATCCGCACAAAGAGCTCCATCATATTAAAAAAGAAAACATTGGTCTTATAGAGGTTATGGGGCTTGCCGTGCTTCCGGCGCGTTTAAAAATTGAAATGGACACGTTAAAACAATATATACTTGCGGGCAAAGATATTCGTTCAAACGAGTCAATAGAAAAGCATGCCGACTGGGCTGATAAATTTACGAGGAAATATAATGACATCAATGAAAATAATATTGATAAAATTGTTGAAGATGAAATTGGGTTTGTATTTGCCAAAGTATTAGAGCACGCCGGCGTGTTTAAACGCACAAACGATGGCAGAGACGCGTTTATGCGATTTATAAATTCTTTATAATAAGAACAATTTGGGGCGTCGAATCCCGAATTGTTTTGCAGTCCAATTAATAAATTATGCAGAGGTATACTTATGACTAATTATAGTATCTGCGGCATTGATTGTAATGCTTGTAAATTTAAAACCGAACAAAACTGCGCAGGATGTAGAAGTAATGAAGGAAAGATATTCTGGGGCGAATGCGAATTATATCAATGCAATAGCCAAAAGCAGCAGGAACATTGCGGAAAATGCCTTCAATTTCCCTGCGACAAATTGAAGGTCTGGGCTTCAAAAGATAATCCGGAACGAATTGATAACCTTAAAAATCTTTAAAACAGATACAAAACAAAAAATTTTTTATAACGCAAAATGGACTGCCGCAAAGCAGTCCATTTTGTAGTAAGGAATGTAATTATGAAAAAATTTTTATCTATACAAAATCGGCTACACGTCATATACGATAAACCGATATTTGTATCGGGGGGCGTCCCGCAGATATTCTGCGGGAC
>CATJNN010000211.1 GCA_949742185.1 uncultured Clostridia bacterium
CGGCTGCCCCAGCGCAGCCGATTGCGAGCGGTATCCACTTTTTCTGTTCATTATTCATAACGCTCTCCTCCTATTTTATGATATTCGCGGTAAACGTCCCTTTTAGGAATATTTCTATCTTTTGCGGTTTGGCGTATTGCTTCTTTGGCATCCATGCCTTCCTCTATATAACGCTCCACATGTTCTGTAATCGTTATATTTTCCCAATCGTTTTCTGACACTTTTTCCGCTCCGCTAACAACAATCACATACTCGCCGCGCGGCGGTTTTTCCTCATATATTTTAATTGCTTCGTCGAGCGTGCAGCGAATAATCTCCTCATGGATTTTTGTAAGCTCACGAGCTAATGCAATTCGGCGTTCGCCTCCAAAGCAGTCCCGCATATCGTTAAGAGTTGTTTTAAGTTTATGGGGAGCTTCATAAAAAATGAGCGTGTGCGTGTCGTTTTTTACGCTGTTTAAATGCTCGTATCGATGTCGTTTATTGACAGACAGAAATCCTTCAAATGCAAATCTTTTTGCCGGCAAAGCCGATACAATAAGCGCGTTAACTGCCGCTACCGGTCCGGGAATTGACGTTACTGTAACGCCGTTTTCCGCGCACAGGCGCACGAGGTCTTCTCCAGGGTCGGATATGGCCGGAGTGCCTGCGTCGGACACCAGAGCAACATCCATGCCGTCTTTGAGCATAGACAGGATATATGTCCCCTTTTCGCGTTTGTTGTGTTCATGATAGCTCGTAAGGGGACATGAAATTTCAAAATGGTTTAATAGCTGTATTGTACGGCGCGTGTCTTCTGCGGCAATAAGAGCTACAGAGGACAAAGCCTCAAGACATCTCGACGATATATCGCCCAGATTGCCTATCGGCGTCGCGCACAAATATAACGTGCCGCTCATATTAGTCCCCTTCCGTAAATTTCCTGAACTTCTTTGCTTTCATTTCCGTTTTTGTCCGTCATAAAAAGAGTAGGCAGTATCTTTAGCTCCGCTCCGCCGCCAAGACGTCCGCCTATCAGAACCAGATTCGGAGCTTTGCCTGCCGAAGGTGCGATAAGACGCATAATTTTCGGTTCTATTTTATGCGCTCGCATTATGCAGAAAATATCTGAAAGACGCGAGGGGCGGTGTACCATAAAAAACTGTCCCTGTGGCGCGAGCAGTTCCGAGCTTACGCGGAGAACATCGTCGAGCGTGCACGCAACCTCATGGCGCGCTATGATTTTTGAGTCTTTTTCATTTTTTATTGCGCTTCCGTTTTTGATATAAGGCGGATTACAGGTTATAACGTCAAACGACGATTTCGCATACGGCGGATTTTTTAAATCGCCGCATTCAATATGTACTTTACTATGCAGGTTGTTGTATTCAACCGAGCGTTTTGCCATATCGGCAATTTCCGGCTGTATCTCCAGTCCGTCTATATGCGGCGTACTGGTTTTAGCCGATAGCAGTACGGGCACAATTCCAGACCCTGTACAAAGGTCAAGAGTACGGTTTGACGAACATGTTTTTGCAATATCTGAAAGCAAAACCGCGTCGGTTCCGAATTTAAATCCCTGCTTCTTTTGAATCAGAAAAAGCCCGCCAATTTGTAAATCCTCTAAAATTTCATCTTCTTTTATAATCATAGTTTTTGTTCTTAGTAAAGGGATAAGGTTTTTCCTTATCCCTCTATAGTTTAATCGTTAGCTTTATTGTCAACAACGGCGAAGCTTATCTCTCCGGACGCGGCAACGCTTCCGTCAACAGTCGCTTTAACTGCCGCCTTGCCCATACCATGGCGGTATTGTATCATTTCTGCCTCTAAACGAAGCGTGTCGCCCGGAACAACCTGACGGCGGAATTTAAATTTATCAATTCCGGTAAATACGCCAACCTTGTCGCGGTTTTCTTCCATGGAAAGAAGAAGAACAGAACCAAGCTGCGCAAGCGATTCGGCAATCAGCACTCCCGGCATAATTGGGTTTCCCGGGAAATGGCCCTGAAAAAACGGCTCGTTTGCCGATACGTTTTTTATTCCCACCGCGCTTTTACCCTCATTAAGCTCAACAACGCGGTCAATCAGCAGCATTGGAAAGCGATGCGGAATAATTTTTTGAATATCAATATTTTCAATCATAGTTACAACCTCATTTCTTATTCGCTTGATTTATCTCTTATAATATGTATGCGTGGGGTCGCTTAAAGAGTCTATATTTTCGAGAGCCATGCCGGAACCCTTTGCAACGCACGATACAATATCATCCGCAAGAAAAACGTCGATTCCGGTTTCTTTTTTCAGCCGCTTGTCAAGTCCGTTAACGAGCGAGCCGCCTCCTGTTAAGAGAATACCGTCCTCTAAAATATCGCCCACCAGCTCCGGCGGAGTTTCTTCAAGAGTTGTTTTAACGGCTTCTATAATTTCAGACACAACGTCTTCAAACGCGCCGCGTATCTCCTCAGATGAAACGGTGACAGTCTGAGGCAGACCAGTAAGCAGACTTCCGCCGCGGATGTCTATTGAAATATCTTTTTCACGCGGATATACGCATCCGATGCTTATTTTCACATCCTCAGCAGTGCGCGAACCGATATTAAGACTATACCGCTTGCGTATATATTTAATAACAGCCTCGTCAAATTCGTCGCCGGCGATTTTTATTGAACGGCTTACAACGATAGACCCAAGAGAAATTACAGCGACATCCGTTGTGCCGCCGCCGATGTCGACAATCATCATGCCGCGCGGCTGTGAAATATCCACGCCGGCGCCGATAGCCGCCGCGATAGGTTCTTCAATAAGGTATACCTTTCTCGCACCCGCCTGATGCGCAGCGTCGATAACGGCACGCTGTTCAACTTCAGTCACGCCGCTCGGCACGCATATCATAATGCGAGGCTTGAAAAGGCGGCGCTTGCAAACCTTATTTATAAAAGATTTTATCATTGCTTCGGTTAAATCGTAATCAGAGATTACGCCGTCCGCCAAAGGACGTATAGCGCGTATTGCGTCGGGCGTGCGGCCAAGCATACGCCTTGCTTCCTCGCCGACAGCGTAAAGCTTATTAGTGTTCATATCTATAGCCACGACGGACGGCTCTTTAAGTACAATTCCCTTGCCCCGCACGTAAACGAGAACAGTGGCGGTTCCTAAATCTATTCCTATGTCATTTGAAAATAATTTCATTTGTTCCCTCCCATAAGTACCAACCTTAATCAATCTATTCTTATTATACATTAATTTTAAATTTAATCAATAGAATTCAGTCAATTTTTTATAAAGCACAACGGTTTTTTAAATAATTGCGTCTGCGAAACAAACAGCAAAAATATGGAGGCGCTTGATGTGACGACAGATTTTCTTAAATTGTGTTTGGGAAGCAGACAGCAAAAATAGCGTGATGTTTTATGGGTTATACTATTAATACAGTAAAAAAGTGTTTGGGATAAAGCTTGTCTTAAACTTTTTTATAAAATGGTTATTTACCCGACAGTTTTCCGAAAAAAGTGGCGGTGTGGCTTAGAAGGTTGAAAATGATGGGTTTGCGTGATATAATTATTTCATCTATAAATTGAAATCTGCGAGGTGATTTATATGGTGATATTCTTACGCTTAAGAAATATCTAAGTGCATAAGACTATGTTGAATAGTTTTATGCGGAACCAGAAGTTTAAGACTATTTGATAAAGGAAAATTGACATGATATTTCAAGACAATGTTTTTAAAGAGTATTTAAAAAATGTATATTTTATAACAGGTACGCCGTGTGGAGGGAAAACGACTATTTCAAGGATGTTGGCAAAAAAACATGGCTTTGTCGTTTATGATGTTGACGAACAGTTTTCGATACATCAGAAAATAGCTGATTCGGAATTTCAGCCCTCGATGACCAGGAGATTTAAAAATGCGGATGAATTTTTTGGGCGTTCAGTTGAAGAATATGCGAAATGGTTAATTGATAACACGAGAGAACAATTAGATTTTGTGCTGCTGGATTTAATTCGGCTTTCGCAAAATCAAATAGTATTGTGTGATTGTCATTTGACTGTGGAAGAGGCTGATAAGTTAACGGACGCGTCAAGAGTTGTATTTTTAATAAAAAATCCTGCAAATCTTATTGAAGATTACTGTAATCGTTCGGACCATCAAGATTTTAGTGATTTTATTAGCAGTAGTACGAATGTTGAAAATGCAAAATCGACCTGTAATGGAGCATTAAGAAATATAAATACAGAAAGTTATAAAAAGATTAAGAACAGTCATTATTTTTGGCTTGAAAGAAATGAATATAGTACAGTAGAAGAAACTGTGTATAAAGTAGAGCGGCATTTTCAATGGTAAATAAAAATACTTGTGTCGCAAAGACATAAAAATTTACTTTTTTATGTGAGATTATTTTGCTAATATCAAAACAAAAAGCCGATAGATTAAAATAAAATCTATTGGCTTTTTATATTCAAATTTAATACGGTCATACAGATAAACTATTTACCGTCTTAATATTGTTGCCCATCTTTTTTTGTAAAACTCAAAATATAATTAATATATTAAGCCGCCGTATATTTATTACATTAAAACAGCCGTTCTCCTAAGTATTTATCATGCGGAGCTATTAAACATTTTTCAATAGATTTCCAATAGCTATTGTAAAGATTTTTTTGTGCAAGTCCGTAGTTTTCTTTCGTATCAAATTCCCAATAGAGCACGTATTTAACGCTTTTTACAATACGCGTTAGTTTATGAGGGGGAAGACCTTCTTTAATCTGCTCCATATCTATACGATAGCCCCTTTTGATAAGACGAAGCAAAAGAAGTCCTTTCTGCTTTTCTAAAGAGCTTTTAGCTTCAAGTATTAGTGATTCGAACTCCTGTGTTTTTTGCGGCTTGACCTGATAAATACTTATTTCAGTAAATGGCATATTTAATACCTCCTTAGGTTTGCTTTAGCGTTATGGGTATAGCCGTGTGAATATTATGTTTTTGGCGTGCTTCTCAATTATAAAATAGTTGTTAATACATAACATGGGTTTATACAGGGGCATATTGTTTTTAATAGCGGTTATTCCGGAAGCTGCCCTGTCCTTTAACTCCGTGCAAAAGAGGAAATGAATATGCCGGATTTGAGTGCGGCTTCCAGTCCCATATGCCATCCCCGCCGTATGCTTCGCTTTCCCAGCCCAACGAGCCTCCTTCTGAGACAGGCAGCAAATAAAATGACATTGCCGTAATGCGCTGATAGGATACCGTCTCTCCGCTGAGCGCTGATATGTCTGTCGCTTTACGTCCGTTTATAAGCATATTGTCGCAAGCGTAATTATTATATATCACGTCCTCCTGAGATTGCGCACAGATCCGCGCGCCGCGCCCGCTGCAGTTAACGCGCGGATTTGCGGCAACGTTTGACGAAATAAAACCGCTTTCATTAACAGCGCATATGCCGCCTGCAAACCCTGCGCTGCCGGACTTTTGAATAACATTGTTTATAGCATAGTTGTCCTGTATGCTTGTATCAACATTATATCCGACAAGCCCGCCGGCATATGCCGCGTCTGCGTTTGCGGTCACGTCTGCCGCCGAGAAGCTGTTCATGACAAGACCGCTGTCAGCAAGTCCGCATAAGCCTCCCGCATATGCGCTTCCGTTATCAGAACCGGCTTTTATCGTTCCTTTTGAACTGGATTTATAAAGCTCTCCTCCGCCGAGGATGCCAACGCTTCCTCCTGCATATGAGATTTTTGAGGATATTGCTGTCTGTGTGCATGCATAGGTGTTGTATATAAATCCATCCGCGCTGTAGCCGGCAATCCCGCCTGCCGTTGCCGTCGCTCTTGAAGCGGACGGATGAATGTTTATGTTTCCCTTATAAGAGCAGTTATTAATGTAGTTTTCCTGATACCCCGAAATTCCGCCTGCCGTTGCATCTTTTCCTGAAACAGAGATATCCGTTTCCGAATCGCAGTCGTTGATATATCCGTAATTTGCTCCTGTAATGCCGCCGGCAAAAATACTGTCTGCGTTTTCTGCGCTGATTGTTCCCTCAGTCCGGCAGTTTTCCACATATCCGTAATTTACAGCCGCTATAGCTCCGGCATAACCGCCGTCTGATTTAATACTGCCGTCCACAATAAGTGAAAACACAGAGCCGCCTGAAATCATTCCAAATAATCCGTACATTTGCCGCTGCCGTTCGACATATGTATTAAGGCCGTAAATTTTATATCCGCCTCCGTTTAATGTCCCCGAGAAACCATCGCGGTTATTTTTCAAAAGAGCCGTTTCAGAAGCTATGGGTGTCCAAGGTTTGGTTATTTTAATATCGTTACTAAGCATATAGTGCATATTCCGCGCGTTGTTTATTGCCGCAAGCTCTTGTTCAGATGCAATACGTTTAGGCGTATATACAGACGAGCCTTCTGCAATATCCGGGACGGATAATGACGATAACCGAGGTGCAATAAACGCGTCGTTCTGAGATTGAGACCAATATTTGCCGCTCCAGTTCATGTGTTCCTTGCACCATTCAATATTTGTAAGCTCCTGCCATGATATGTCTGCTCCGTTTTTTGCATCCTTATTACGGTATCCGTCCTCCAGCTCGGCATTCATGCGGCTGTATGCGTAATTGTTTTCGGCTCTGCCGTTTTCGCGGTTTATAGCTATGCGGCTGCTGTTTCGTATAACGTCTGTCAGTACGTTAAGCTCTGCCGCAAGGCAGTTTTTAACCGTACCGTTTGTGTTTGTTGCCGTAATTCCGCAGGCGTATGCGCTTGCCGATACCGTGTGCACATACGCGGCGCATTTATCTATATTTCCGCTGTTATAGCCTGTGATGCCTCCGGCGTACATATTTGCCGAAACCTTGTTTGCCGCGCTCATACAATTTACTATATTTCCCTTATTGCTGCCTGTGATTCCTCCTGAAATGTTTCCGCTTGCATTCACCATGCCGGTTGTCTGGCAGTTTTCAATCAGACCGCTGTTTTCGCCGGCAATTATACCAATGTTATGAGTTCCCTCTATGCTTTGCGCATCAACATAAAGATTTTTCACAATCCCTGTTTCACCTATAAATGAAAACAGACCCGCTTCATTTTTTTGTTCAGTCACTAACAAAGAGCGTATTGAATAACCGCAGCCGTCTAGTGTGCCTGTAAACGGTGCGTTTTCGCTTCCTATAGGCTTCCATTCCGAGGATAACTCTATATTATTTGCCAGACGATAACATTTGTCGGGCTGATATCGTATATCGGAAAGCTGCTGCTCGTCAATGATTTTATATGGGTTATCGGAGGTGCCGTCGCCATCAGTATATGAATGAGGACGCGCTCGCGAAATCCATGATGTGCGGCTCGACGAGGCGGGCGTTTTAGCGGCAAAAAAAAGATTATATTCTTTTTGTCCGTCAACAGCGATAAAGCACAGAGTTTCATTAGTGGTATCGCTGATGGTTATAAGAGGGGCGGTAATATCGGAGGGATTTGGAACCACCGCTCCTCCCGCAGTCTCAGCGTCGGTAACCGTATAGTATATCGTGCACGGTACGTTTGTTTTAAATGCCACATGAAAGCCGTTTGCTAAAGATGAACTTGCTATACGCGGATAACCTCGTGCAAATTTAACTTCATTTTGTATTGACAAATAATTTTTTGTGCGTAAAAGTATCGCCGCCGCTTCTGCGCGCGTTAGACTATCAAGCGGACAAAATTTGCCGTCTGCGCCGCCGTTTATAATATTAATTGCGGATAATGCGGCGACGCTTCCGAGAGCGTAATCGGAAATATTCATAGCGTCGGTAAATGCGGAAAGCTCAAGTCCTGCCGAAACGTTTATTTTAAGAGTACGGCAAATTATAACTGCCGCATCTTGACGCGATACAGGCGCGTCAGGCGAAAAAAGACCTCCCCCAGTTCCGAATACATACCCTTTGCCCGCCGCATATGAAATATCGTAGAAATACCAGTCATTTTCTGAAACATCGGCAAAACGAGCTCCTGTCAGCTCGGCTGTTTCGCCCTTTGTTCGCAGAAGCATGCTCACAATCTCGGCGCGGGTGATTGGACGGTCGGGCTGTATGCCTTCTTCGCCGCCTTTAATAATTCCTAAATTAATAGCCTGTTCAAGCTCTTTTTCTGCCCAGTGTCCGTTATTTGCGAAAGCTACACAGGGGAGCATGGCAAGGCAGATAAATATGCATATAACTCTTTTCATCGAATCACCTCCATGCGTTGATGGTTATTGATTATATTTTATCATAAAGAAATAAGAATGAAAATATATATTTGCTTAAAAACAATATTTTCATAATTAAAAGAAAAATTTTCATATATTTTTCTTTCTCTTTAATAAAAACTGTGTTATTATTATGATAATAAGTGAAAAGGAGCAGGTGAAATGATAAAAAGAAACGATATACAAATACGCGACCCATTCGTATTGACGTATGACGGCAAATATTATTTGTACGGTACAACCGATAAAGACTGCTGGGGAGAATACGGCTATGGTTTTGACTGTTATATAAGCGAAGACTTAGATAACTGGCAGGGGCCGATTCACGCTTTTGTGCCGCCGTCCGGTTTTTGGGCTGACCGTAATTTCTGGGCTCCGGAGGTTTATGAATATAAAAACAGATTTTATATGTTTGCAACGTTTAAATCTGATGATGGTTGCCGCGGCACACAGATTTTATCTGCCGCATCGCCGGACGGGCCGTTTGTTCCGCATAGCGCCGGAGCGGTTACGCCAACGGGCTGGGAATGTCTTGACGGTACGCTTTATATTGACGCCGGAGGAAGTCCATGGATGATATTCTGTCATGAATGGACGCAGGTTGGCGACGGAGCGATGTGCGCAGTCCGCCTGTCGGATGATTTGACGCATGCGACAGACGAACCTGTGGAGCTGTTTCATGCGTCTGAAGCTCCGTGGACAACGGGAGTTGAACAGGATGGTAAGAAGCTGTATATAACAGACGGTCCGTATATGTATTGCACAAAAAAGGGCAGTCTTTTAATGATATGGTCGAGTGTGAGTAAATCCGGATATGCTATAGGTATTTCAAGAAGTTTAAGCGGCAGTGTTGACGGGGAATGGAAGCATGAGAAAAAAATGCTTTTTTCAGAGGGAGGCGGACACGGAATGATTTTCCGTGATTTTAACGGTCGGCTGCTCGTTGCGCTTCATGCGCCAAATCAGACGCCTAATGAGAGAGCGTGTTTTTTTGAGGTGGAAGAAAAAAGAGATACTCTTGTTTTAAAAAATAATCAATAGAGCAAAAATAATTCGGGGCATTGAACGCCAAATGATTTTTGCCGTTGTTTCGCAATGCAATTATTCAGTGAAAAATCTTTTAATTATAATAAATAAAAAATGTATAAACTTACTTTTTTTCGGTTATAATGTGAATAACTACATAACCGATAATAAGGAGGTTTATATGAAAAAAAAGCTTATTGTGTGTATAACTGTTATAGCCACGTTATTCTCGTCCTATCAGCAGTCGTTCGCATTGTCAAAAATCGGTTCGCGCGGGCAGGAGGTGCGCAATATTCAAAGCCGCCTCAAATCGTGGGGATACCACAACTACAGCGTTGACGGAGTGTATGGCTGGCGTACTGCCGATTCAGTTAAAAAGTTTCAGAGAAAACATGGACTTACTGCCGACGGAATAGCGGGACCTGCCACGCTTGCAAAAATCGGATTGCCTACGGGCAACGCGTCGTCGTCATATGACGCCAACGTGAATTTACTGGCGCGTATTATCAACGGCGAGGCGCGGGGCGAGCCGTATGAAGGACAGGTTGCGGTTGGGGCCGTGGTTTTAAACCGTGTGAAAAGCTCGTCGTTTCCAAACACAATAGCCGGCGTTATTTATCAGCAGGGCGCGTTCACCGCGGTCAACGACGGACAGATACACGCGGGCATGTATTCATCGTCGTATAATGCCGCGCGCGACGCGCTTAACGGGTGGGACCCGTCGGGCGGCGCTATTTATTATTATAACCCAAGCACCGCTACGAGTTCATGGATATGGTCTCGTCCAGTGATAAAAACAATAGGCAGACATGTTTTTTGTAAATAGGCTTTCTTTTTTGCGAATTTTATGATAAAATGTAAAAAACGGAAAGCGGTGAAAAAATGTCAACCACAAAATTGATTTTTTTGGCTATATGTATGTTTATATTTCTGTCGCTTGTTATTTTTGACCATAAATATAAAAAGAGAAAATGACGCAGTTAATTAAAATATGGCGGTAATCACGGTTCTGCTGTGTTTTAAAAGATACTGTTCGGGCAACATATAAAAACGGAAGGTAGATTACGCCTTCCGTTTTTATATGTTTAAAAAAAACATAAGCTTATTTGATTTTTTTATCGAAACATTTATGTTTCAGCAAAAACCAAAAAGATACGCCGTTTTCAATGTTTTCCGCGCCATAATCCGCATTATGCATAACAAGGATATTTTTTGCAATAGATAGTCCCAATCCTGTTCCGCCAAGCGCGCGTTCTCTTGACTCGTCGAGTCTGTAAAATCTGTCCCATACTTTATCGAGCTTGTCGTCGTCTATGTGAGCGCCGTCGTTTTCAATGCATACATACGCCCCGCAGTCTCTTTTTTCTGCGCGGATTGTGATTGAACCGCCGTTTGGGGTGTGGCGAATTGCGTTTGTTATAAAATTGGTTATAACCTGCTCTAATCTACTGCGGTCAAATGCAGCGATAATAGTGTCGGAAGAGAATTTTATTTTGACCGAGATGCGTTTGGCGTCAAAATGATGGCTGAATCTGTTTATGATTTTGTAAATTAAGTCGCACAAATCATGCTCCTTTAAATCCGGTTTTTGCGTTCCGGATTCAAGACGAGAATTCTCAAGCATATCGAGTACAAGAGCGTCGAGTTTTTTTGTTTCATCAACGATAACGCCAACGTATCTTTCCTGCTTATTTGCAGAAACGCCGTCGCGCAGGGCTTCAGAATATGCGCGTATAATTGCAAGCGGAGTTTTAAGCTCGTGGGACACTGCCGCAACAAATTCACGGCGGCTCTTTTCAATATTTCGTTCTCTTTCTATATCTGATTTCAGCTTTTCATTTGCCCCTCGAAGTTCGGTGATTGTTTTATCAAGCGTATCAGACATTGAATTTATATTTTCCGCAAGTCTGCCAAGCTCGTCGCGCGAGTCAACGCGGCATTTTTGTGAAAAGTCGAGGCTGTTCATCTTTTCTGCAATCTTTGATATATCTACAATCGGATTTGTTATGTACCGAGACAAAATAACGCACAGCAGCATAATAACTGCGATGCTGAAAAGCAGGCAAATAATTTGCACATGCTGAAACACGCCCGCCGCCTCGCGAACCGGTTCAAGCGTAGTTACTGCGACTATTGTCTGATTCTCGCCGCTTTTTTCGACGGGCTTAACAACCACTATATACTTGCTGTTATCAGGACTCTCATATATATAATGCCCTGAATTATCGCTGTCGCCGTCTCCATAGGCGCCGCTTATCCATTGCCACGCCGCCCCCATAAGCTGGGCGCGGTCTATAATGCTTACAGTATTTTTGCCGGACGGCAAAGTTATTGAAGCAACCGTTCCGTCTGCTGACTGAGTAATATTTTCTTTTCTGGGGCGTTCTTCATTTTTCTGTCTTCCATCGTCCGGAAACGGAACGCGGTTTTTATGCTCTATATTCCATTCAATACCGTTGGCGGCGATTCGCGCAGGCATATAAAGCACGTCCGTTTCACCGTGTCCGCCGGAAACATATTCAACGGTCGCTTTGTCGCCCTCTTTTAAATCAAGAGCGCGGAACTTAGAGTCTCCGACGGCGCTGTCGAGCTGAAGTCTTATATATTCTCCGCTGTCAGTTTGTAAAACAAGCTCGTATGTGACTGCATGAATGATATTGCGGTTTTTGTTCATTACAAGAATATTTGCTTTTCCGTCATTTGAATAGTCCACAATTTTTTGGTTTATGGCGCCTATATCATCTTCGGCAATGTATTCTTCGGCAAACTTATCGGTCTGCTGAATGAGCGAACGCTGTTTTTGATATGTATACACGCGGGTGTATAAAAGAGACTGCGCTGCAAGATTAAGTATCAGATAGAAAATCAGAGTTATAGTAGTAAGAAAAAATATTTTTTTGGTTATTGATATGTCTTTTATTCGCATGAGTTAATTCTCCGCCGATTCGTCAAATTTATAGCCAGCTTTAATCATGGTTTTTATATATCGGGCGCGTTCTCCAAGTTTAGCCCTAAGCTTTTTTATATGAGTATCTACTGTGCGCAAATCGCCGAAATAGTCGTAGCCCCATACTTTTGAAAGCAGTAAATCGCGCGACAGCACTTTTTCTTTGTTATTGAGAAAATATACTAAAAGGTCGTATTCTTTTGGCGTCAGCTCCACATATTCGCCGTCTACCTGAACAGTATGCGACAGCTCGTTCACGCTTATTCCCTCTGCTGTCAGCACACCGTTTTCTCCGCATACGTTTCCATCACGGCGTTTTAAGAGAGCCTGAGCCTTTGCGAGCAATACCTTCGGGCTAAAAGGCTTTGTCATGTAATCGTCCGCGCCGCATTCGTAGCCGGTAAGTTTGTCGTCTTCCTCGCTTCTCGCGGTTATCATGATTATCGGCGTATCTTTTGTGCGGCGTATATGACGACATACGGAATAGCCGCTCATTTCGGGAAGCATTATATCGAGCAAAATCAGGTCAAAATCCCATGTGTCCGTTAAATCCGCCGCAGTTTGACCGTCAGCCGCTTCATGCACTTCATAGCCTGCGTTTTCAAAATAGTCCTTTATAACTTCGCGCATAAGCGCTTCGTCCTCCACAATCAATACAGATTTTTTCATTGCCGTCCCTCTTTTCTGTGTTATAAATTTTTTATAGTATAACGTATTTGTGTGTTTATTTTGTGTACATTCTGTAAAAATACTTGATACGCTGAAGATTTTATAGTACAATTATATCACATGTTATCGCTTTTTAGGAGGAATTTTATGCAAAAGCTTTTAGATAAAATTAACGAACTGCTTTCGCGGTTTGTGCCGGGACCTATTATGAGATATGTATCGTCGTTTTTGACAATATCATTTATCACATTTGTTATCATAGGCGCTGTTAACACGCTGAGCACTTCGGTAATCGCGACAATTCTGGACGCGTTAAAAACGCGTTTTGTTTTGTCCGGCGGGGCGGCGGACGCGTTTTTCACCCGTACGCGCGCGACATTTATTTTAGGATATATATTAAGCATGATAATATCGTTTTTTCTGAATACATACTTTACATTTCATGAAAAGCCTACATGGAAAAAAGCTTTGAGGTTTCCTGTGAGTTATATTCCCAATTTTATTATACAATATGCGGTTGTGTGGGTGTTTACGTCGCTCGCATGGAATAATACTCTGGCATATTTATTGGCCGCTGTAATTGGTATACCCGTGACGTTTTTGACTATGAAAGTATTTGTGTATAAAAAGTAATTTTATATATTTGCGTATAAATGAAAACAAAAAAATTGTTTTACTGTTGTTATAATAAAATTTGATTATTTTGTTGACTATTAAAATTGTTCAGTATATAATGAAAATATAATTTATTTGGGAGGAAAAAGTATGAAATTATTCATTGATACGGCAAATGTAGACGATATTCGTGAAGCAAACGATATGGGCGTTATCTGCGGAGTTACGACAAACCCGTCTTTGATTGCCAAGGAGGGGCGCGATTTTATTGAGGTTGTGAAAGAGATTACCACTATTGTGGACGGTCCGATAAGCGCAGAGGTTATTTCGCTTGACCATGAGGGTATGGTTAACGAGGCAAGACCGCTTGCGGCAATTCATAAAAATATTATAATTAAAATTCCTATGACGGCTGAAGGTTTAAAAGCAGTTAAAATTCTTGCTGCCGAAGGAATTAAAACAAACGTTACGCTTATTTTTTCGGCGGCGCAGGCTCTTTTGGCTGCGCGCGCAGGAGCTTCATATGTTAGTCCGTTTCTGGGAAGACTTGACGATATCGGAACTAACGGCATGAATTTAATTGAAGAGATTGCTGAGATTTTTGAAATTCACGATATTCCCACAGAGATTATTGCGGCGAGTATCAGAAATCCGATACATGTTATTGATGCGGCTCGCGCGGGCTGCGATATTGCGACTGTTCCGGCGGGAGTTATACGTCAGATGCTTAAGCATCCGCTTACGGACAACGGTATTGAAAGATTTTTAAAGGATTGGGAAACTGTTCCGAAAAAATAAAATACATATATATTAAATAAGTTATGAGATAACAGCAAAATCAAGTGGCGTTCAATACGCCGCC
>CATJNN010000212.1 GCA_949742185.1 uncultured Clostridia bacterium
AATATAATCATCTTCCCCGTCTCACCCTTCAGCGCCGCCTGAACCGCGTCTGCGCCCGCCGTGAACGCTTCTGTTATATCGCGTCTGGATACTATATGCGACGCGCATCTCTGAAGCGTGGAAAACACAATCCCGCGCGACTTAACGCCAATCTCTCCGGCAATAGCGTCTGCGAGATATAAAGCCGTTCCGCCAAGCGTTTTATGTCCAAACGGATCTTCAAACATACGGGTTTTGTTAGCCTCGCAGACATATTTCCCGTCCAAAGTTTTAATTCCCTCAGAAACAGCGACTATAACCGCATTCTTATGCTTTTTAATCTCGCGTATTTTATTAACAAAACTTTCATATTCAAACGGACATTCCGGAAGATATATAAGGTCGGGACCGTTACAGTCCTCGGAGCGCGAAAGCGCCGCCGCGCCTGTCAGCCAGCCGGCATTTCTTCCCATTATCTCAACAATCGTGATTGAGTCCGAATCATATGTGTTTGCATCACGTATGATTTCTTTCATAGCCGAAGCAATATATTTCGCCGCACTTCCGTAACCCGGTGTGTGATCTGTCACGGCAAGGTCGTTGTCTATGGTTTTCGGCACGCCCATAAAGGTTATATCGCTTCCGGTATATTTCGCATAATTTGCAAGCTTATTAATTGTGTCCATTGAATCGTTGCCGCCTATATAAAAGAAATGCTTTATGTCCAGCTTTCTCAAAATATCGAAAAGCCGCGAATAAACCTCCGGATTATCCGACACATCTGGAAGCTTATATCGGCATGTGCCTAAAAAAGAAGACGGCGTACGCTTTAAAAGCTCAATATCCAAATCGTTTTTTATATAGTCTGATATATCGACATACCTCTCGCTCAACAGTCCCTCAATGCCGTTGCGCATACCGTAAACCTTGCCGCATCCCGCGTCCTTTGCGGTTTTAAACACTCCCACAAGGCTTGAATTTATGACGGAGGTGGGACCGCCTGATTGACCCACCATAACATTCCCTGCTGCCATAATCAAATCATCCTTTCAATAAATTTATTCTCTACTTTATATATACCACTAATTCCGCAAACATAAAACAAAAAATAAATAATGTTTAATTAAAATACCGTTATATCTATACCACATTAAAAAAATATTGCTTTTCTCATGCGCGTCATTGTATAGTGCGGTTTTATAAAATTCTCTTCGCGGATTCTAATTCTGCATATTTTGCTTCTTCTTGTTTTCAGCAGGCATATCCGCTTAACCTCCGCCATATATTTTACATAGACCAATAAGAATTGAGGCATATTTATGTTTGTCATTTTTTCAAAAAAAACTCTTATCGCCACTGCAATCATATGCATTTTTGCAGTCGCCGCAGTATCTCTGGCAGTATCTCTGTATGTATATATATCTCCGCTTTCAGTAAGTACGGAAAGCGAGGCTCAGCCTCAGCAGGATTTTATAAAATGGGTTGATTTTAACATATCCTACGAAGCTATGTGCGACGCGCTTGAAGCCGACATCTCCTCCTACGGCTCGGATAATCATCATAGCTGGATTGATCTTCTTTCATATTTAGCTGCCAAAAACGGCAATAATTTTTCCCACTATAAAAAAAAGGATTTAACAGCTCTCACTAACAAACTGAACGACGGAGAAACCATGGATTCTCTCACTGAAAAGCTAAAATATTACGAATATTATCAACAGACTTTATCAGCCGTTCTCGGCGAATATGTCGGAGAATACTCTGTCCAGACATTTGACGACAGCGGCGCGGCAATATGGGAAAAACGATATGGCTTAAAGGTATTTTCCCCCATTGCAAAAGGCTTTAGCTTCAATCATTATAAAGATTTCGCCAACGCCCGCACCTATGGCTACTCCAGAAAGCATACGGGACACGACCTTTTTGGAAGCATCGGCACACCGGTTACGGCAATAGAAAGCGGAACGGTCGAATGCGCCGGATGGAATCAGTACGGCGGCTGGCGTATCGGTATACGCAGCTTCGATAAGAAAAGATATTACTACTACGCCCATCTCAGAAAAGACCACCCCTATACGCCGTCCGTTGAAGAGGGAGCGGTCATAAAGGCGGGCGACGTTATAGGCTATCTAGGCATGACCGGCTACAGTTCAAAGGAAAACGTGAATAATATAAATGTTCCGCATTTGCACATGGGAGTTCAACTGATTTTTGACGAATCGCAGAAAGACGGACCAACAGAAATCTGGGTGGACTGCTATAATCTTGTTCGCCTTTTACAGAAAAACCGATGCGAAGTATATAAAAACGAAGAAACCGGCGAATATGTTCGCAAATATGATTTTTATGAATCATCTGTTGGAGGGATATAGATGTATGTCATTAAATTAAAAAATATTCTGCTTATATTTGCAGCTCTCGCGGTTGTTATAATCGGCGGAGCAACAGCACGCGCTGTTGTTCAGACAGCGGCGGACAGCAAAGAATACGCACATGTGCCTATTCTCATGTATCACAGCATTTTAAAAAATAATAACGGCAGCAAATATATAGTCTCTCCATCTGCACTTGAAAACGACCTGAAATTCCTGCAAGACAACGGTTACACAACTATCCTCATACAAGACCTCATAGATTACGTCTATAATGGCGCTGAGCTTCCCGAAAAACCTGTTGTTCTCACCTTTGACGACGGCTGCTATAATAACTATGTTTATGTATATCCATTACTTAAAAAATACAACGCCAAAGCTGTGATATCAATAGTCGGAGAATACACAGACCGCTATAGCGATAAGCCTGACCCAAATCCAAATTACGCATATTTATCATGGGATGAAGCAACAGAACTTATGGAATCAGGTTATATCGAAATTCAAAATCATACCTACAATCTCCACTCTATGAATAAAGGACGAAGCGGCTGTAAAAAGAAGCGCGGTGAAAGCGCCGAGCAATATGAACAACTTCTCAATTCAGATATAGGTCTGCTCCAGCAAAAATGCGAACAACATCTCGGCAAAGCCCCAACCGCCTTCACATACCCCTTCGGCAGCGTAAGCACAGCCTCATACGACATCATCCGTTCGCTTGGCTTCAAAGCAAGCCTGTCATGCGAAGAAGGCGTGAATGAACTTGACCGCAGCCCTGAAAAGCTTTATATGCTCAAAAGATATATCCGCACGCCCTCCAGACGCGCCGAAGATATATTAAAATAATACATTTTTATACCATTTAAATAAATACCACCCAAATGGGTGGTATTTATTACTTATCCAAAATCACATCATATCCTAATGCTTTCAAATGCGCAATAACTGCGTCGCCGTGCTCTTTGCCTCCAACCTCGCATGCCATGTGTATAATAGCTTCGTCAGGATTAAGACTTGCGTTGAAGCGATCATATTGAACCATAATAATATTCGCATTCTCCTTTGAAAGCACATGCGACAAATGCTCCAGACTGCCCGGTACGTCTAAAAGTTTAGTGTGAAATTTAAGCTTTCGCTCGCGTGTTGCAAGACCAAGCTCTATAATGCGGTTTATAAAACTCACGTCAATATTTCCGCCAGACAAAATGCAGGCAATTTTCTTCCCCTCCAACCCCGGCACCTTATGGTG
>CATJNN010000213.1 GCA_949742185.1 uncultured Clostridia bacterium
AATGCCTGTATGTCTTTTTCAATTCCTTTTAAATCATCCTCGGTTACTTCTCCGTCTTTTTTCTGAGCCTTAAATTTTTCTAAAGCGTCGCGTCTTATTGAACGAATCTGAACCTTAGCTTCTTCCGAATACTTTTTAACAACCTTTACCAGCTCCTTACGACGCTCTTCCGTTAAAGGCGGAAAATTCAAACGAATAACTTTACCATCATTTTGTGGCGAAATGCCTATATCCGATTTGGCTATTGCTTTTTCAATTTCATTTAGTATTGACATATCCCACGGCTGTATAACAAGCAAACGGGGCTCGGGCGATGAAACCGATCCCACCTGCGATACCGGCGTCATGGTGCCATAGTATTCGACAGATACTTTTTCCAAAACTGACGCACTCGCTCTTCCGGCGCGAATAGTTTTTAATTCTGAATGATAAGCGTCAACGCGCTTTTCCATTTTTTCTTCAATATCAGGATATCTTCCCATAAAGCTTCACTGCCTTTCTTAATTATTTCGATACCATCGTACCTATTTTATCACCTTTAACCGCATGCACAATATTCACCGGATTATCAAGCCCAAATACTAAAATCGGAATATTATTATCCATGCATAAGGAAGTTGCCGTAGAATCCATTACTCCCAACCCTCTGTTAAGAACATCAATATATGTGAGCTTATCAAACTTTTTAGCGTTAGGATTAATATTCGGATCACTGTCGTACACGCCGTCTACCTTCTTTGCAAGCAGAATTATCTCTGCATCAACCTCTGCCGCGCGAAGAGCCGCTGTCGTATCTGTTGAGAAAAATGGATTTCCTGTTCCACAGCCGAAAATAACCACGCGGCCTTTTTCCAAATGTCGAACCGCTTTCCCTCGTATATACGGCTCGGCAATCTGTCTCATTTCAATAGCCGTCTGAACACGCGTCGGAACATTTTGGCTTTCAAGCGCATCACACAGCGCAAGCGCATTAATTACAGTCGCGAGCATCCCCATATGATCAGCGCGTGTTCTGTCCATATTTTCGCCGCTGCGTCCGCGCCAAAAATTACCGCCTCCGACAACAATCGCAACAGAAACTCCCATATCAACAATCTTTTTTATGTTTTTAGATATTTCAGTAACTGTAGTTGTATCTAGCCCAAAGCGATTTTCTCCTGCTAAAGCTTCTCCGCTGATTTTCAACAGAACTCTTTTGTACTTTACTCCCATACGACCTCCATAGCCTTTCCGCCCACAGACAGTTACGAGAACGACCTAACGCTTTATATGTGGGCAAATAACGCGCTAATCCTCCCTGTTTTAAAAAGGAGACACGAATATATTTTTTGTGTCCCCTTTTCTTTTATAACTATAATTATTTAATCATACTTGCAACTTCATCTGCAAAATTATCTTCTCTTTTTTCAATGCCTTCACCTTTTTCAAATCTTGCATAATCAGCAATTTTGATAGAACCGCCAAGTTCTTTGGCAGTATTATCCATATATTTCTGTACACTGATATCAGGATCTTTTATAAATTCCTGATCTACAAGACATACCTCTTTATAAAACTTATTAATTCTGCCAACAACCATCTTTTCAATGATATTAGCGGGTTTACCCTCGTTTGCCGCCTGTGCTGAAAGAATTTCCTTTTCCTTTTCCACCACCTCATCAGGAACGCAATCTCTGTTTAAATATTGTGCGCCTGCAGCTGCAATCTGCATAGCAATATCTTTTGCAAAAGCATCAAAACCATCTTTATCTGCAACATCCGTATCAAAATTAACAAGAACGCCAATTCTTCCGTCACCGTGAATATATGAGTGAACAGATCCCTCAAAACGCGCAAAACGTCTGATGTTCATATTCTCGCCTATTGTTGCAATTTTCTCTGTCAAAACTTCGCTTACAGTGCCGTCGGCTCCCGAGCATTTCTTTGCCAAAAGTTCCTCAACACTTGCAGGATTTGTTTCTGCTACTGTCTTAGCCACATCCGTAACAAAGTTTTGAAAATCAGCATTTTTAGCAACAAAATCTGTTTCAGCATTAACCTCAACCAAAACGCCAATACCATTTTCAATATATGCCTTTACAATGCCTTCAGCAGCAATTCTACCGGCTTTTTTAGCCGCTTTCGCAAGCCCTTTTTCTCTCAAGAGCTCAACAGCCTTATCCTTATCTCCTCCTGCTTCAGTCATCGCCTTTTTGCAATCCATCATGCCGCAGCCTGTGATTTCTCTTAATTCCTTTACATCTTGTGCCGTAAAACTCATTTATTATTCCTCCGTTTTCTATATTTGTAACCATAATGAAAATAAATCAAGGTATTGAACCTCAATTTATTTTTACTGCTTGCTTCGCAAATGCAGTTAATAAAAAGCAGTCCTTGCAGCCCTTCATACAAGCCCCAAAGACTGCTTTAGCCTATATACTTTATTCAGCAGCTTCTTCCTCTGCCACTTCTTCAGCAACATCTGTAAGCTGTTCTCCCTGCTTACCTTCCAATATAGCGTTAGCCATAGTAGACGCAATAAGCTTAACCGCTCTGATAGCATCGTCATTTCCAGGAATAACATAATCTACTTCATCAGGATCGCAGTTTGTATCAACAATTGCAACCACAGGAATATCAAGCTTCTTCGCTTCTGACACCGCAATCTTTTCCTTACGCGGATCAACAACAAATAATGCGCCAGGAAGCTGTTTCATGTCTTTTATGCCGCCAAGATATTTCTCAAGCTTATCTCTTTCTGCCCGAAGCTTTATAACTTCCTTTTTAGGAAGAAGATCAAATGTTGCATCTTCTTCCATTTTATTAATCTGTGCCAGACGATTAATTCTCTTTTGAATTGTCTTAAAATTTGTCATCATACCGCCGAGCCATCTTGCGTTAACATAATACATGCCCGATCTCTGAGCCTCTTCCTTAATAGAGTCCTGAGCCTGCTTTTTCGTTCCCACAAACAAAATACTTTCGCCGCTTGCAGCTATGTCTCTTACAAAATAATAAGCCTCTTCAATCTTTTTTACCGTCTTTTGAAGGTCGATAATATAAATACCGTTTCTCTCTGTGAAGATATACTCCGCCATCTTCGGATTCCAGCGTCTTGTCTGATGTCCGAAATGAACACCCGCCTCCAAAAGCTGCTTCATTGAAATTACATTTGCCATTTTCTTTCCTCCTGTTTTTTATCCTCCATCATTATCTCCCTGCCAAGCAACCATGTCGGCAACCGCTTAACAGTCAAATGGTGTGTGTATTTTTCATACTTGTATATTCTACCATATGAGTTCATAAAATGCAAGATTTTTTTAACTTTTTAAAAATATTTTTTTGTTTACTGTTTTGTATGCGTTAAATATACGTCTTGAAATTGCATACAAAAATCATTAAACGCTTTATGTGCTGCTCTTCTATCACTAAAAAGCCCAAAAACAGTTGGTCCGCTTCCACTCATAAGAGCTCCGTCGGCTCCAAGCATTTTCATTTTCTTTTTAATACCTCCTATAATAGGATACAACGTCTGCGTAACGCTCTCAAGCACGTTACGCATATTCATACATAAACCATTCATATCACCGTCCGCCAGCATCTGAATAAGCATATCCGTGTCCGGATGCTCCAATATTGGCTTTTTGTCAATTTGCTCATAAATAGCAGGCGTAGACACATTAACAGGCGGTTTCACAAGAAGAACATTCATAGGATTAGATGAACGCAAAAGAGTTAAACGATCTCCTATTCCTTCCGCAAGATATGTACCGCAAAGCATACAATACGGAACATCCGCTCCAAGCTGAGCGCCTAATCGCAGCAGTTCCTTGTCATTTAACGGATAACCGTACATAACATTTAATGCGCATAACACAGCAGCCGCATTACCGCTGCCCCCCGCAAGTCCTGCCGCTACAGGAATGTTTTTTGTAATTTTTATTTTCACCCCGCCGTGAATGCCTGTAGTTTTAATAAACATCTGAGCCGCACGATATGCAATGTTTTTTTCGGTATTTGGCAAATATCGAAGATTCGTATTCACGGAGATTCCACTGTGTATTTTATCAATAATTATAAGGTCTGATAAATTAAGCGACTGCATAATCATTCTTACATCATGATATCCGTCTTCACGCTTCCCAATAACATCAAGCGATAAATTTATTTTTGCATAAGAACGCGCAACCGCACGGCTGCCGTGCAAAAAAATATCATCATCAAGCATAATTCCCTCCTGCTATAGTACCGAATGCGATTCATTCACTGTCGCCTCAATTATATTCTCATCAATACTACCAGCATCCTGCATTTTTTTTAAATATAACAAATATTCAATATTCCCTTCAGGCCCTTTAACCGGAGAATATGCCAATCCTGAAGGGCATAATCCTATATGCTTTGAAAAATCCACTATCTTTTTTACAACCTCATAGTGAACGCGTATATCTTTAACAACACCTTTTTTGCCAACCTGATCTCTTCCCGCTTCAAACTGCGGCTTAATCAAGGCAACAATCTCACCTAAATCTGTTAAAAGCTCTTTTGCTACCGGAAGCACCAAAGAAAGAGAAATAAACGATACATCAATGGACGCAAAGTCTATAAGACAACCAATTTGTTCTTTAGTAACATAACGTATATTTGTGCGTTCCATATTAACAACCCGCTTATCCTGCCGCAGTTTCCACGCAAACTGACCATACCCCACATCAACCGCAAATACCTTTTTAGCTCCATTTTGCAGCATACAATCAGTAAATCCTCCGGTCGACGCCCCTATATCCATAGTAGTTTTATCGTCCAAATTAATGGAAAAGACAGACATAGCCTTCTCCAGTTTTAATCCACCTCTGCTGACATACTTTAAAGTCTCGCCTCTAACCTCAACATTTGTCTCACCAATATTAAGCATAATCCCCGCTTTATCGCATTTCTGGTTATTAACATAAACCTGTCCCGCCATAATAATCGCTTTAGCACGCTCACGACTTTGAGCAAGCCCATGTTCAACCATATATACGTCAAGCCGAACCTTATTTGTCATGTTTGTCTCCCCTCACAATTGATGTTACAAGATCTGCAACAGATTTAGCATCTACACCGTAATACACATCAAGTTCTGTAACATTGCCGTGTATTATGGGCTCGTCTGGGAACCCAATAGCATGAAAAGTACAACTAATATCCTTTGATTTCAAAAACGCGCCTATTCTCTCGCCAAATCCCCCCGCACACACTCCGTCTTCTATAGTTATCACATTTCTCGTCGCAGCGGCACACTCTAAAATCGTTTCTTCATCAAAAGGCTTTATAGTTTTTAGAGAAACCACCTGCACGTCTATTCCATATTTTAACGCAATATCAGCCGCTTTTATCGCTGTTGCCACCATGCGTCCCGCAGTAATTATCACAGCGTCTTTTCCATTTCTGATTATATCTGCTTTACCAAATTCAAAAGCCGTATTCTCGCATTTTACCTGTGCCTTTCCGCGGGGATAACGTACGGCAATAGGCGTGTTATGTATATTCACTGCATATTCAAGCATCTGCTCAAGCTCCGCAAAATTACATGGAGATAATATGCTCATATTAGGCATATGACTTAAAAAAGCAATGTCATATAACCCCTGATGCGTTTCGCCGTCAGCTCCTACCAATCCTGCCCGATCTACAGCCAAAACAACATGAAGATTCTGCAGACATACATCATGGATAATCTGGTCGTACGCTCTCTGTAAAAATGAAGAATATATAGCCACAACAGGCGCATATCCGCCGCATGCCAAACCTGCCGCAAAAGTAACCGCGTGCTGTTCTGCAATGCCCACATCAAAAAAACGCTGTTTGAATCGGGCAGAAAACTCCTCAAGCCCTGTTCCCAGCGGCATTGCTCCAGTAATTGCCGCTATTTTTTTGTTCTCTCCGGCAAGCGCGCATAGTTTCTTCCCAAAAACCGCTGAATAATCATCTGATACATCATTATGGGGCTTAACAGGCGAAATTCCATGAAATTTCTGAGGATTTTCTTCTGCCGGCAAATACCCCTTTCCTTTTTTCGTATTCACATGTATAATAACTGTTTTTTTACTTTTTTTAGCTCTTTTTAATACGTTTAAAAGAGTGGACATATCATGACCGTCTACCGGTCCTAAATATTCAATCCCCAAATCATCAAACAATGTAGTTGGCAAAACCATGCGCCGTATATTTCTCTTCACTGCACGCAGCAATCTTGCTGTCGTCTTTCCGCCTACAGGTATTTTATTAAGCATATTTTCAATCACTTGTTTTGATTTATAGTAAGACTGTTTTGAACGAAGATTTCGTAGATAATTTGAAATTGCTCCTACATTACGGGATATGGACATTTCATTATCGTTTAAAATAAGTATCAACTTTGACTTTGACCTGCCAACATGGTTTAACGCTTCATACATCATGCCGCCTGTTAACGCTCCGTCTCCAAATACTGCCGCAACGTCATATGTATCGCCTGCAATATCACGAGCTGTAGCTATGCCAAGAGCTGCTGAAAGCGAGGTTGAGCTATGTCCTGTATCAAAACAATCGTATATGCTCTCGCTTCGCTTTGGAAATCCGCTCAGCCCGCCAAATTGTCGAAGTGTGTCAAACCCATCTATACGTCCTGTAAGAATTTTATGAACATAAGACTGATGTCCAACATCCCAAACCACCTTATCCTCCGGCATATCAAAAACAGTGTGCATAGCAACCGTTAATTCCACCACGCCCAAATTTGAGGCGAGATGTCCTCCGGTTTTTGACACACTGCTGATTAAAAAATCTCTTATTTCACTGCATAACCTGTCCATTTCAGACAATGACATTTTTTTTAAATCCGCAGGAGTGCGGATATTTGAAAGCAATTCATACATAACACTTATTTTTTCTTCTTTCTGCAGAACACAGAAAAGCACCTTTCCACCAAATAGTAGCATTTTCCGAGAAAAAATATAATGCTGTTGCAGTTCTGCATAGCCACTCCTTTAAAAAACGCTTTTCCCCCTATTGTCAAAGAAGCAACCAACGCTGTCAGCACTAAGCTTGTAATAACTCCATTAAGCCCGAATCCTGCCACAAGCTCCGTTACAATAATCGCTGTAGACGAACCGCTTATAATACCGGCTATATCACCGATTACGTCGTTACAAAGATTAGACACCTGCGGCGCATGACGTATTATTTTCACACTTTGCACTGCCCCGTTTACTTTTCGCGAAGCAAGTGAATGAAAAGAATATTCTTCCGCCGATGCAACTGCTGTTCCAAACATATCAAACAAAACGTTTACCACAATAATGGCAAATAAAATAACAAACGCAACAGATATGTGCAAATCGGCCATAATGCCGGATGTCACGCTGCCAAAAAGCACCGATAACGTAAAAGACAAAATCACAACAATAACTGTCCATTTATGACTGACATTCACACTCTGAGATGGCTTTGCAACCTGAAAACTCTTATTTTTTTTCGGTTTTTTCCGGTCGTCCAAGAAAAAATCACAATCCTTTATTAAATAATTGATACAACAGAGGCAACAGAAATGATAAATTTTACGGCTTAGGTCCGGTTGGCTTTCCCAGCAGACTGCTAATTCGTCGCCGAAAAAGCGGTTTCCCTTTAAAGTCTGCTAAAGATACGTTACCGCATCAATTACCGGACTGCCACTGAGACCGTATTGCAATCCCATTTCTATCTGCAATATTGCAACAGTCTAGGAGTTTTCCTCAGCAGTCACACCTAACCTTATCCTCTTTTGCAGCCATGGTTTCAAAACGCAATTCCCCGCAAGTATTGGCCAATACCCGTAGGGGATGAACATCTATCCGCCATAACCACTCAAGGCTGGCTACGCTGCCCACAGCATTCACAGCGCCTAAACGCTGCTACTAACCGCATGACAGGTTTTTCCCTATGCCGTACCGGCTTGCGCCCGAAAGCGTCAGGGG
>CATJNN010000214.1 GCA_949742185.1 uncultured Clostridia bacterium
AGCACAAGCACAAGAACCGCCGACACTCCGCGCGGAAGCTTTAGCCGTCTCTGCAGTTTGTCCGCGAGCGGATTAACCAGCATTGAAAAAACATATCCCAATATGAACGGCAAAAACAGGCTAACTAAAAATCCAAACGCCCGCAAAAGCCGCGGAAAACCAAAATATACACATACTCCCAGCAATATTGCCGCAATAACGACCGCAATAATTTTTACAGGGCCGTTTTTAAATTTCAATTTATACACCTTCCCTTTAAATAAAAATAATTAGTCAATATTAAAAATCAATCTTTTAATCTCACCCTGCATTTAATTATCTCCATTTAAGAAATGCTCCATAAGAGTATATCCGTCCTCAACATAAACGCCCGTAGTTTTCGCCGACGCCTCGTTATACGGCTTATTTGTTCCGAGCTTTTTAGAACTGTCATATATAATATACGGAACAGGGTCTGACACATGCGTTTTCAGCTTGACCGGCGTTGGATGGTCGGGAAGCACCATCATTCTGTAGTCCTCTCCCGCCTCGTCAAGCTTCTTGCGCAGAAATCCGATAATTTTCTCGTCAATAAGTTCAACCGCCAGTTTCTTATTCGGCGCGTCACCTTGATGACCGCATTCGTCGGGTCCTTCAAGATGAATATATACAAAATCATTGCCGCGCATGAGCGCGTCGTATGCCGCCTGCGCCTTGCCGTCAAAATTAGTTTCATAGGTGCCCGTAGCGCCCTCAACATCTATAGATTCCATCTGCGCGCATTTCGCTATGCCTTTAATCAGGTCGACAGCTGAAATCACCGCGCCTTTTTTGCCGAATTTCCCTTCAAAACTATCAAGCTGAGGCTTTGTGCCCTCTCCCCAAATCCATATTGAGGTTGCGGGTCTCTTGCCCTCGGCGACACGTTTTTTATTAACGGGATGACTCTTTAAAATCTCCTCGCTGGCTTTCATCAGCCGCAGAAGCTCATATGCGCCGTCGCCCTTGGGCAAATGCTCCGTCACCTTCTTGTCCGATATATCGTGCGGAGGAGTCAACTCCACTTTTGTCGAGCCGCCGTCCCAAATCATAAGATGACGGTAACTTATGCCTCCGTAAAAATGGATTTTATCGGTGTGCAGAGCTTCTTCAACAGCTTTCATAAGCTCGCGCGATTCTGCCGTTGTTATCTCGCCGCTTGAATAATCAAGCATGGTCTTATCTTCGTAATTCTCTTCATCTGAAAGCGTTACCAAATTACAGCGGAAAGTCACGTCCGTATCTTTCATAGGCACGCCCATGCTCGCCGCCTCCAACGGCGAACGGCCGCTGTAGTATTTGCGCGAATCATACCCCATAACCGATAAATTGGCAACGTCGCTGCCAGGCTTCATGCCGTCCTGCACAGTCTTTACCATACCCAACTCGCCCTGCGCCGCCATTTCGTCCATATTAGGCTTACACGCGCAGTCAAGAATTGTTTTATTACCCAGTTCCTCAATCGGATTATCAGCCATACCGTCTCCCAAAACAACTATATATTTCATCGCTTATCACTTTTCCTTTCCATTAGCTTTTTATTTTATATATAACTGCTGCAGCTCCCGGACCCGTATGCGTTCCCACAATAGGACCAAACTCGCCATATATATAAATATCCTCTATATCAAACGCTTCCTTTAAAGCCTCTGCAAGCTCGCGCCCTTTCTCATCGTCGGACTGAACCACCATAAATTGTTTCTTCTCATCATCAAATCTTTGGTCGGTCTTAATTTTTTCAATCAGCTTGCCAAACAGCTTCTTTTTTCCGCGCAGTTTATCCACGCATTCTATAAGCCCGCCGCGTATTGACAGCACAGGCTTTATATCAAGCAAAGCTCCGACAATCGCGCTTGCTTTATTTATTCGCCCGCCTTTTTCAAGATATTTTAAATTATCGACAAGCAAAAACACTTCCCAGCTTTCAAGCTCTTTTTTGCACGCTTCTATAATATTCTCGGCAGATTCTCCCTCTTTTGCCATCTTTGCTGCCATAACTGCCGCCGCTGTAATATACAATGAATATTTCATTGTATCAACAATATAAATCTTTGCGTTCGGATTATCATTTTCGATAATGTCTTTTCTGACCATCTCAGCAGTTGTATACTGACCGCTTCCCTTTGACGAAATAACAAAGTAAATCACGCTGTCATGCTCTTTGCTTTGTTTAAGAATATAATCATACATATCGCCATACGGCGTTTGAGCAGTTGTTGGAATTGCATCTGTCCTATCAAGCATTTCATAAAATCTGCTATTTGAAAGCTCTGTTCCCGATACATATGACTCGTCGCCAAATACGCTTAAAAAAGATAAAACTCCAATATCGTATTTATCGACTATTTCTTTTGGAATATCTGAACTGGTGTCAACAACAATTTTTATATCAGACATATTTTTAACACTCCTATCCATAATATGATATTCTTAAAATTCCTCATTTCCTGTAAATTACTCAAAAATTTATTATTCCCACTCAAACTGCGTTAGCTGTCCCTCTTCTTTCAGGCCGGCAAACTCTTGCTGCCGTAAAGCCTCATAAAGCACAACCGCGGCGGAGTTTGACAAATTCAAACTGCGTGCAGAATCCTGCATGGGAATCCGTATACAAAAGCTTTTATTCTCATGCAAAAGAACTTCGGGAAGTCCTTTTGTCTCCTTGCCGAATACCAGATAATCATTATCGCGAAACTGTACGTCAGTATATCTGTTCGGAGCTTTTGTGGTCGCGTAAAAATAACGTCCTCCCTTTGTTTTTTGAAAAAAATCTTCAAGATTATCATAACAGATAACGTCAACAAGACTCCAATAATCAAGACCGGCGCGTTTTACCGCTTTATCGCTTATATCAAAAGCTATAGGATAAACTATATGCAGCCTGGAGCCGGTAGCGGCGCAGGTTCTGGCAATGTTACCGGTGTTTTGCGGTATCTCCGGCTCAACCAATACTATATTAAACATTTTAAATCACCGTTTTTCTAATTATATACGCATATTTTCGAAATATAAAATTATTATATCGGATTTACCAAAAAAGTACAATACAAAACACAAAATTTGTTATGGATTTTTAATATTATATATTGCAAATAAAATATATGCATTGCATATCCTTAACACTTATAAATTTTTCTTTGTTTTATAATTAGGTAAAAAATGGACATATGGGCGACAGGGTTAAAACAGTAAATAGATAATCTGTACAGATATGTTTGTTTTGAATATATCTGTACAAATTAAATTTTAATCTATCGGATTTTTGTTTCGGCATTGGCAAAATAATTTTATATTTTATGTTTTTAAGATATTTATATTACTCATTTAGTTTATTTCTTAATATGTTATATAGGGCGCTACGTTCATCTATATCAATGCTATTTCCCTTACGCGGGTTGTAATGATGACCAAATTCTTCATCGACATATTGAACTCCATTCAATAAAAAAGGAATTTTATATCGCGGACGAACATGTAAATGCAAATGTGGAT
>CATJNN010000215.1 GCA_949742185.1 uncultured Clostridia bacterium
CATTACAAAAATATTTAAACCATTTTGACACCGAATGTACATTGATTACATTTCCGTTATTTTGAAAAAACAGATACTCAGTGTCTATTTTCTTTTTTTTTGTTTCATCTAAAGTGTACGCTTTGTATTCTTTTAATATTTTAATATGTTTATCTGATAGCGGTAATGGCGATATAGATTTGTCGGTTTTACCTTTTTCTTTAACTATTGTTCCCTGACCTTTCAATGCCACCGCAACTCTTTTTATATACAGCATTTTATTATCAAAATCAATATCAGACCATTTCAGCGCGCATATTTCTTGGCGTCTAAACCCGAGCGTAAGAGTCATATAGTATATGACCTGATACTTTTTCAGCTGTGTATCAATTAGGGAGTTTAACGTTTGTTTTTGCGCGTCCGACAGAATTTTTTTTTCGGGTGGTTCGTATTTAGGAGATTTGACATTTGTTGTCGGGTTGTATGTAAGCAATTCAGAGTTTATAGCATAGCTGTACATTGCTGTCAAAAGCTGATAAACGCCTTTTTGCGAACGACTGTCTTTTTCTGCAACATTGAGCATGTCCTTTATAACATTGGGCTTTATTGTATTAATTTTTCTGCCATGATACAGCGATAACTTATTCCATGATTTGTCATATGTTTCTCTTGTAAGCTCTTGTATATTTGGATAATGATATTTTTTGAAGCTTTCATACAAATTGTTTAAGGTGATTAGCGTTTGAGATATATTATTCTTCTGGCATTCATCTTTGAAATTTCTCATTAATTGTCGAGCTTCTTTTTTGCCAGCAGCCGTATAGGTTTTTGATCGCTGTATACGTTTTCCGTTTTCATTAGTAAAAGATATGCGACAACGGTATTTTCCGTTACCTAATTCTATTAGTGTACCATCCATATATACGCTCCTTTTTAAATTTTTGCTTGCAAAATAAGAGTGTATATGATACAATATATAAGCGGTCGGGTGTACCATATACACCCTCTATTATTATTCGCCCTCAGATGTTGGCGCAGGTGTTGGGTTGTCGCGGTGCGTCATTTCGTTTTTTTGATAGCTGAAACTTTGACCGCCGCCTTGTATGCTGTTTTGCGCCGTTATGAGATTGCTTGCGGCTATTATCATAACGGACGCAAGGAGCATACCGCATATCAAGCATGTAATAGCGACTATTACATGGCTTTTTATTTTGCAGTTTTCCATGTTCTCACCCCCTTTCATTTCATGGGATGGGCAGTTGTTGGGTAATCCTCAACAACTGCTACGTATAAATATTATTCAATTAAATCAGCTTCAATTTTAGGTATAGTAATTTTCTGACCTAAAACAGTTGTATATGAAGTTAGTCCGTCAGCTTTGCCGTAGATATGAACAATATCGTTTTCAAGAATGCGCGGTGCGTCTGGTGCAGTTGTATACTTTACATAAACAATAGAATCATAATTGCTGTCTACCGCAAGACGGATAGTATATGAACGGCGTTTAGATGTGCTGGATTCAGAAGATTGTATTACTTTACCCTTATATGTAAGATATTTATCTTTATACTCCTCAGGATTTCTTGCCAAATCTGAATATTTTACATATCCGCAATTTGCTTTTATCATATCAGGTGTTGGAGTTTGTTCAGGTGTTGGCGTTGGTTTTGGTGTTTTTGTGGGAGTTGGGGTGTTTGTTTGTGTTTCGTCCAAAACGTCTGTCTGTGCAACGTCTGCATTTGATGTCGGTGTATTTTCATCTTCTGTATCTCCGAAAATGTATGAAAGTATCATTATGAAAATAACACCTAATACAATAATAGCAACTATTAAATTCACATTAGCTTTTGATTTGGGGGGAGCAACAGGAACGAACTTATTGGCGGTGTCATTAACTGACTTCCCGCATATACCGCAAAATGCAGCGTCATCGTTTAGTTCCGCTCCGCAATGAATACATTTTTTCATATTATTTTTTTCCTCTCAAAAAATTTACAATTTACAGTAACCGCCAAGTTGCTTCTTGGCAGTTACCATTTTATATGTTATTATTGTAAACTGAACCATATACCATTTAATCCGCTATAATCCAACCCATATGCTACTTTTGGTGCAGGATCATCTTTTTTTATCATTCCTACAATATAACCATCTGCATTGCCCCCGACATATAAATCTTTTTCTAGTTTGTCATCTAAAACTACAAGGGGAGATTTGTATTCTTCATTATTTCCCGAATAGAATTTGAAATTATATGAACTAGCGGATACAGCTTTATCATCTTGTGAAGTAAGTAATGAAAAAGCAACTTTTGCAATAATATATTCATATCCATTATCCGGCTCAGAATTAAACATATTTGCTGATTTAATCATAGCATTTGCTTGGTCTCCGCGTATTACTTGCGATATTCTTATATTTGCAGAATAGTTGCTTGAAGAATATTCTTGGTTACGTTCATAATATTGTATTGTATTAATAGGAGCGGGATTAGTTCTTGAATAATTGCCGTTTGCGATAGGAGCAGATGGGGTTGTGCCAACTTCTGCCTGATTTAATTCCGCATTCCATTCCACAGGAACGCCCAAAGCGTCGCCCATCGCGCGAAGCGGTAAATATGTACGATTTTCAACAACCAGTGCGGGCGGGTCTGAATTAAATTCTTTTCCGTTTACCATAACTTTAAATGTTGCGGGTTCTGCCACATAAGATGCGGCAAATGCCACTGTGCTTGCAAGCAAAGCTCCTACGATTGTTCCTGATATAAATTTCCTCATATCTTTTTTCTCCTTAGTATAAATTGAAATTTTTATTTATAATTCGCATTGCGAAGTTATATCTGTTATTTGTAGTGAAATTATATGAATTATAAAAATATTGGAAATAAAACAACCTATTTCTTCATTTTTTGAAAATTTTAGAAGAAAGGAGGGTTTGCAAATGAAAAATACATCGCAAATGACAAAATTATTAGAGATACTATCAGAAAATCAAAAACAAAAAGTTTACGATTTCATTAGTTCTGTTCATCGTCATCAAGAGAAAGAACAAAACGAGTGTATTCAATCACTTGTTGCTGATGTTTCTCGTCAAGATGATTAAACAGCTCCATAATTTTGTTAGAAAGGTCGTTCGGATTTTCGGACGGCTTTTCTTCTCTTCCAAGTAGATAATCTACCGTTACATTAAAGTAATCTGCTATTTCTTCTATTATTTCATAAGAGGGCATTTTTATGGCATTTTCCCATTGACTAACTGTGTTTTGAGCAGCGTGAAATATTTTGCCAAGTTCTTTTTGAGATAACTTATTTTGTTTTCTTAATTTTTTTAAGTTTTTCATATTACCGCCCCCTTTATAAAATTATAATATCACTATTAGCGATAAATGTAAATAAAAAATTTATTTTTATCCCCAAAAGGGATTGACAAACTATCAAAAATGTGATAATATCCCTTTGAGGGATTAAAAGGAAGCGAAAACGGTGATATTTTGAATAAGAAAAATGCCTGTGGACTAATCGCAGACATTTATTCCCCCAATTTGTTCACCCGAATAGCATTGCATATGATTACACTGCATACAGTATGCTTTTAAACCTGGTTGCGTCAGGACTTATGCAGTTGAAGCCTCATTTTTTAAACGTGGTTCTTTCCACACGGCTTGCCTTTTCTGTAATCATAACGCTTAATTAGTCTAAACGCTCCTTGATGTATCGCTCACTTTAGCGGTTTGAGTTCCTCTATATGTTTATAGCATTACGCATTGCGAGAATTATTATTCTTTGGGAACAAGGCAGCTCAAAAAGTGTTTTATTAGTATTTTCAAAATAAACACTCCTTTCTTTGCCCGATAAGGCTATAAACATTATAACAAATAGTGATGAAATTTGCAAGAAAGGAAGTGATATACTTGCGAGAATATTTGAAAAAGCTACGAAAGGACAAGCATTTGACACAACAGAATGTAGCTGATGTTTTGGGGATAAGTCAAAACTATTATCACTGCATAGAAAACGGCGAGCGTCAAAAAGACCTTGACCTATCTATTGTAATGAAACTATCGGAGCTGTTCGGCGTTACGTTTGAATGGATAGCCGAGCAGGAAAAGGCGTATAAATCGTGAAAACGCACTTGAAAGGGGGTGAAAACAGTGGAGGAAAATGAGATGGATATAAAAAACAAAGTAAATGATGTAAAAATTGCTCTTGCAGATTTTATCATAAGGGCGTCAAAACAAGGTGCAACCCCCGAAGAGGTGCAAGCTCTGCCGGAAGTCGCAAAAATTTTTATGGGGTCAATCTTGAATTGATAAGGTTACATCTTTAACCCCATTGTATATAGCTTTGAAATATTCTGCAATGGCTTTGCCAGCGCCCTCATTTGGTACTATGGGTTGAGAATTTTGTATTTGAGCAAGAGCTATCTGCGTTGTTATTTCTAAAGCTTTTTGGTCAACATTTTTCAATATAATCACCCCCTTCTTACGGTGATTATAGCATACATTTACAATATTTACAAGAAAGGAGTGAGGGGATAAAGTGAACAAAATCAAAGAACAGCGAGAGTTGGCAGGTATAACACAGAATGGATTAGCTAAAGCGTTGTGTGTTGACCGCTCAGCTATTGCGAAATGGGAAACAGGAAAAGCATTACCGCGAGCGGACAAGATACCTAAAATAGCCGAAATACTAAATTGCAGTACAGATGATTTATTTGCAGATGAAAAGAGGGCGTAAGGGGGAGTGAAAGCGTGGATTGTAAAGATTATTCAAAAAAGATAGATGATCCGGTAGAAGCTATGAGTAAAGCTATGAATAACCTGAAACAAAATATTATCGGTTTTGAAAGTAAGGAAAAAGTAATGAGTGAACACAAAGAAAATCCGATGTGCAAATGTAACACACACAAGCATGGGAAGATAGATAGTTCATTTACTATAGAACTGATTAAATCAATAAACAAATATTTAAAAATGAGTTTTATACTCAACATATGCTTGATAGTTTTCAGCATTTGCGTTTGAGACAACGGATTTTGAAAGTAAAACAATTACGATTGAGAATTTTGGAGAGGAACTCTAAAAACTATTACTTTTATTATAGAGGTGATGTAAATGCCGGTGCAGCTCACAGTCGAGGAACGAGACGATTTATTAAATTCCAAGACATTACTTAATCAAAAGGAATTTGCTTATATTTTAGGAATCTGTCCTGAAACAATATGCCAAAGAATACAACGCGGTGAATACAAGGATTTATATGTAAAGGTAGGAGCCAGTTGTAAATTTGTAAGTGACAAAGTAAGAGATTTTCTTGGTTTAGAAAAAGTAAATACGATTATTAATAATGTATCGGAGAAACAAGTTACCGAATCAAAAACACATACGTTAAAGTATTATTTTACATTTGGTTCTGAAGGTTATCCATACCGTGGAGGATGGGTAACGGTTGAGGCTGAGAATTTTAAAATAGTGATTGATATATTCCGAATGCTATATCCGGATCGCGGTAACGGTTTACTAAATTGCGCCGAATATTATTCGGAAGAAGCATTTAAAAATACAATAATGTATGCAAATAATGATAATTTAGGAAATGCATGTCATTGCGAGATATGTTTAGAAGTAAAAACAGAATCATGAAGACAAAAACCGAAAGGAGCGTACATATGAGAAAGAAAACAAAGACGGTGCGGTGCGCAACGTGCGGAGCGGAGATAGAGGTTCCGGCGGACAGCAAGTACAAGCTGTATTTTTGCGGAGACGGAAAAAATTTAACTGCCCCATGCATTATGGACTACTGGCAGGAGCTGCATCTGAAGTATGGGACTACGGGATGAAAGGAGCAGAATATGGAGATTTCAATAAAATGCAATGAGGAAGAGCTAAGGACCATTATCAAGGAAGCAAACATTTTTAAAGAGGCGGTTCGCGAAATAAATGGTAATTCCCGCCGCATATCAGAGATGGGGCATGCGCTTTTATTGTTACAGCAGAAAATAAGAGAATATATCAGAAGTGAAGTAACATATGCCGATATAAAAAAAGGAGCGGAAGATGAAAGGATATAAAGGATTTCAAAAGGGGCTTATATGCCGAGGTAAGCAGTACGCGGAGAATACGGTGTTTGAAGAGGACAGTGCGGAGATTTGTAATTCGGGTATGCATTTTTGCGATTTGCCGCATGCGGTATTTGAATATTATTCGCCCGAAGAAAATCACGAATTTGCGGAGGTTGAGGCTCTTGACGAAGCACTGACTGATGACAATAGGAAATATTGCACTAAAAAACTGCGTATTGGAGCAAAAATCAGTGTTTTTGATATTTGCGAATTAAGCATTTCTGCATTTTTTCAAAAGTTTGGTTTTTTAGATAAGATAGAAAAGGCGCAGCGAAGTTCTGATAATAATGCGGGCAACTGTGGAGCGGCAAATGCGGGCGACTGTGGAGCGGCAAACGCGGGCGACTATGGAGCGGCAAACGCGGGCTACCGTGGAGCGGCAAACGCGGGCGACTGTGGAGCGGCAAACGCGGGCGACTGTGGAGCGGCAAACGCGGGCAACTGTGGAGCGGCAAATGCGGGCTACCGTGGAGCGGCAATAGTCAGAAGCAATGGGAGTGTAAGCGTTGGCGAAAAAGGCGTTGCTGTTGCGTATGGAACAGGCGCAAAAGCGAAAGGCGATATGGGCGCGGTTCTTGTAATTATCGAGTTTGACGAAGATAACGAGAATATAATAGGAAGCCGTACGCTTATTGTAGATGGAGAAAAAATAAAACCCAATACTTTTTACACGCTTAAAAATAACAGACTTAAAGAGATTGATTAGCAGGAGAAAATATATGAAGCTTAAAATAGCGGGGATTATGGTTATGGCGGTAATGCTGTGCGCGATGGCGGCGGAGTATGGTTTGCGGAACAAGCCGCGGGAGGCGGAGGTTGTTGTGACCGATACGTATGTGGTGCGGATGGGCGACACGCTTTGGAGCATAGCGGACGAGTTTTGTCCGGCGGAGATGGACAAGCGGGATTACATAGACGATTTGAGGATAAGGAACCGGCTTGCGGGGTCGGTGATACACGCGGGGCAGGAGATAGAGATTTGGAGG
>CATJNN010000216.1 GCA_949742185.1 uncultured Clostridia bacterium
ATATCGACAAACAATAAAGTCCGACGCATATATAACGTCGGACTTTACCAAACGGTCTTTTATCTTTTTAACGCCGATAAAATATCTCCGTAAGCCCAATGCCATGAGCTTAAATCAGAAAACGGATTTTCTGAATCTGCATCGGCTTTAATGTTTATCATTCTGTTTATCACCGTAATCATTTCAGCGCGCGTCACATACGAATCCGGACGAAGCGTACCGTCGTCATAGCCTTGCATATATCCCGAATTTATAAGCGCTGCCAAAGTCGGCGCATACCACGCGTCTCCGTTGACGTCGCTGTAGCTTTCATGGAGCTTTGTGTCGCCGTCAAATATAAATTTGGAAAGCATGGAGCTAAGTTCAGCGCGCGTTATATTCTGTTCAGGTTTAAATATGTCTCCGTCATATCCCGACATAATTCCCTTTTCACAAAGTGAAGCAACGGCTTCCGCATACCATGCGTTCTGCGGAACGTCGCTGAATCTGCCGTCCGGCTTTATAACCCGCGTATCGGCTGTGAGCTGTGATATAATCGCCGCGGCTTCGGCGCGCGTTATATTGTCGTCGGGAGCGAATATTGTATCGCTTCTTCCGTTTATATATCCCTTTGGATGTCTTGTAAAGCGCGGAACTATATCAAGCGTGTCCGCATTTCCATAGTAGGCAAAATCAAAATCCGCACTGTCTGCCGCATTTTTTCCAAGCACTGCAAAAACTCTTTTCTGCGCCACAAAACTATCAATCGTTTCTGCATATTCTTTTAAATCATCAACGGTGGTTGAGAGCATTTCATCTCTGATTTTTTCGCATTCATCAGGCGACTTCTCACTGAGCGCCATATCCGCGCCGTTTTCAGATTCGCGGTATTCCCACTCGTCAAACTCCTGCACAGCAGACACTATAAACGCGTCAAGCTCCTTCTGAGTCATATTCAAATTTCTTAAATAATCGCCCATCCCCTCCCATATGCCGAGAGCAAAGTCGATATCCGCAAGCCCTGTGACAGCCGAGGTCATTCCGCTCTTCCAAAAATTAATATTACTGCCGTACGCTCCATGCTTTCCCCGCATTATCGGCGTTATATATTTGGTGGAAAGAACTTTACCCAGAACCGCCAGTTTTCCGGAATATCCGTCCTGACCATACGATGCGGCAATCATGAAATGATTTGCGTCTGCCAGCTTTGTCACCGTAGCCGCGCTGTAATAACCGATAGGAAGATGCAAATTGCAGCTGCTTTGAATTTCAGCGTCTTTAAATAAATCAACAACGGCGGTCTTAAATTGCCTGTAATCATCTGTATTTCCGCTATACTGCACAACAGGCTTAACATTCAAAATCACTTGATTCGCTATTGTTTTGAGCTTCGGCAGTATTTCCTCCGCCTCGTCCGCGCTAAGGCTTTTCAGAAAATGATAATAATGCGGAGACCCCTTTACAATAGTGTTTTGCGGCATAAATACGCTGAAGCGTCCCTCCGCCGACAGTGTGGAGTCTTTCAGCTCGCCGCTTAAATAATACGGGTCATAATAACTGTCTATAATTTTTTTAGGCGTTTCAGCTATGTATTCTTTGAGGTCGTCCGCATTCCATATTTCTTCCGACAGCAAAGAAGCTATTGTTCTTTTCAGACATTCGGCGTTATTCTCGTCCGACATCCATAAATTAAAATGAGGGTTTATCTTCTCAGCGTCCTTTGCGCTTCCAAAAGGCAAAATGGAGGCATAAAAACTATTGCCCGTTTTATCCGCCTGATACTGCCAGAACGAATACATTAACTGCACATAGTCAAAATCCTCGTCGCTGACATTTAACGGAAAGAATATGCTTACGGAATTATCATCGCTTTTATCGGTGTAATAGAACGATATTCCGTTTTCCTCCTCATACTGCGGTTCCGCTTTTTCGGGAGCCTGCCGCACTTCGTCAAGCGTCAAAAACGGAATTTTATCAACAACATCGGGCGCATCCTCCGTGTCATTCCATTTTTGAAACGCTTCCGTGTCAAGCTTGATTTGTTTAAGCTCCTCGTCACTTACATTTATATAACTGTCCTCCGAACCGAATGAACCGTTGCCGGAAACTATCGTAACACTGCACGGATTTTCGGTAAAATACTTCTTCAGCAGCTCCGCAAAATATTCCTTATGACTTTTATAATACTCGCGCATAGAAACCGTCTCAGTATATGCAAGCGGGTTGTCCTGATAGAGAAGACCTATGAGAACCTGGTCAAATGTCTGATAGTAATACCGCTCTTCATTGTCAACAAATTTGTCAATATCTTTTTCAGCAATTCCGTTTTTCGCAAGATCGTCCAAAACCTTACCATATGCTGAAATTATATCGTCCTTTATATCAATCGGAACCCCGGAAATCATAAGGGCCAGAGTTGTTATACCTCCTGTATTCCCGCCTGAAATATACATGTTTGTATATCCCGTTACGTCCGACATCTTTTGCTTTATAATGTCAAAAACAATTTCATACGCATATCTGTCTTTCGCGTCTGCCGAAGCAGGAACGCCGGAGGACATAAAGCCTATATCAACGGTTTTTGTGCTTTCGTCCACGTTATATTCCTGTACTTTCTCAGCCGGAATCTGCTTTGTGTCCTCAAAAGAAATATCGGGAGCTTTCGCATCGTTTTCCGAAAAAAAGCTGTCAAGAGTATCAAGCGTTTTATCAATATCCTGATTTCCTGAAATATACGTCATACTGTTTGACGGAATATAAAATGTATTATAAACTCTGAGCAAATCCTCGTATGTAAGTTTTTTTATTTCATCAAGCTCGCCTCCTGCAGTGAAAACAGGCGTTGTGTCGCCGTAAATTGCTCTGTACAATTTATCGGAAAGAAAGTTTACGGAGTTTTCCTCGGTATTGAGATTTTTAATTCTAAGCTCGTTATACACCACGCCGTTATATCTTGCTTTCCCGTCCTCGTATTCAACGCGTATTCCCTGCTGACGGAAAATATTTTCGTCTTTCAGAAAAAGCGGATGGAATATACCGTTCATATAAACGTCAATCATATTATAATATTCAGTCTCGTTCTCGCTTTGTATCATGTAGTATGTACAGTCGTCGGCTGTAACTCCGTTTAGATAAAGCGACGAGGTACCGTTTTGAATATAATGCATAATATTCTTTGTCGGATATTTTTCACTTCCGCAAAAAAGTGCGTGCTCAAGCACATGGTTTGCGCCTTTGCTGTCAGTGGGCGGCGTTTTAAAGCCAAGCACAAACTGACGATTATCCGAGCCCGTGTCGTTATATATAACCTCCGCGCCTGTTTTTTTATGTTTATAGCGATACACCGTACCGCCTAAGCTCTCGCTTTTTTGCGTGCTTATCAGGTCAAACGTGAGTTCGCGCGCAAGAACGGCGGTAAATGCAAGATTTAACACCATCACCGCCGCAAATATACCCGATAATACTCTTTTCTTCATTCAAACTCCTCCTTACATTTTGTATTTTATATTTGCTTTATCCTTTCTTATCCCCATACTATACATATTATAATACGATATATTCGGTAAAAATCTATTAAGAAAATATAAAACTTTTATAAAATCTTACATTTAAATAATGAAAATAATTTGCGGGATTGAACTCCGATTTTTTTGCCGTTACTCCATAAAGCGGTTAATAAAAATAATTCGGAGTGTCGAAGCCCAAATC
>CATJNN010000217.1 GCA_949742185.1 uncultured Clostridia bacterium
ACATATAAAATACATAGAATTACGGCACATGCTTTTTATCCACACAATTCGCATAAAATTTGATTGCTTTCCGCGCTTCTTCAATATTTGTATAATTCTCATTTGGAATCCACTGTTCCATTTCATTATATAAATGTATAGCGTCTTCAATCTTAAATTTTCTAATTCTCAAATGTTCTGTTTCAAATATATATTCTATTTCCGCCACTCTATAAAATCGCCCCGCAAATAAGCTGTAAAAATCTATTTTAAATAATGTGATATTTTTTCCGCAATGACGCCTATTCTCTTATAAGATATAATCCTGCATAAAAAATCTGTCGCCTTTCCAAACTTACGGTAAAATAAATTAAACATAATATACGGAGCCCTTTGGCTTTTGCTTTGCGGCATGCGCCGTATTATATTTTTAAAACTGTATATTTGCTTATATATCCATATATATCCGCGATAAAGCTCATCTTCGGACATACTTGCCGGCTTAAACACCACATGCGCCGTGTTATACAGCGACAAATCCTCCGTTATAATCCTGCCGTCCTCCTTAAGCCTTTTATACAATGCCGTCCCCGGATACGGCGTGAGTATATGAGAGGTTACAGTCTCAATTTTGTTTTTCACAATCCAGTCAAGCGTCGCTTTAAACGTGTCCTTAGTATCTCCGTCAAGCCCGAATACAAAACTTGCGTTTATCATTATGCCTCTGTCATGTATTGCTTTAACCGCTCTTTCATAATCGTATGTACTGTTCTGCACCTTATGCACGCCGCTTATCGATTCAGGATTTATGCTTTCAAAACCGATAAACAGGCTTCGGCACCCGCTTTCCCGCATCATATCAAGCAGCTCGCCGTCATATGCGGCGTTAATAGATACAGCCGCATTCCACTTAAGCTTCATGGGGTTTATCGCTTTCAGAAAATCCATTGTCCATTTTCTGCTGCCCGCAAAATTATCGTCAATGAACATAATATGCTTAGACCCCACCATTTTAATGTCGTCAATCACAGCGTCTATATCCCTGTTGATATATCTTCGTTCAAAAGCGCTGTTATAACAAAAATCACAGCGAAACGGGCATCCTCTGCTCGTGTGAACTATATTACAGTAAAGATAATTTTCTTTATCAATAAGGTCGTATGCGGGCGCAGTAATATCCTCACCGCGAAGCTTTCCTCCGCATATATATCTTTTTTTCAGGCGGCCGTTTTTGTAATCCTCTATAATATCCGCCCACGTCCCCTCCGCTTCTCCTATGCACAAAACATCAAAGCAGCTTTCTCCTATTGTGTCTGCCGCCGTCGTTATATGTATTCCTCCCGCCACAACAACCGCGCCGGTCTCTCTGAATTTTTCCGCAATTTCTACAGCCCTCGGCAATGTATCAACCGTGACCGATATTCCAACAATATCCGGCTTATCATACACAATATCCTGCACATTCTCATTTTCAACCACAACGTCGTTTTCACTGCGGAGAATGTTTGCAATAGTTAAAAGACCTAAAGGCGGCGACATATGTATCTTTATGTCCGTGTCCATAGGTCTTTTTCTCATTTTCGGCTGTATAAGCTTTATATACATACTCTCCCGCTTTCCTATAAATTTATCATAAGTGACACATAACAGCAATCATCACGCCAAGCAGGGCGCCCGCTATAACCTCCAGCGGCGTGTGCCCCAGAAGCTCTTTAAGACGTTTTTCACGAAGCGTGTGGTCGTCGCTGTCCCATTCGTCAACAAGCTTATTCAAAATACTCGCCTGCTGTCCCGCCGCGCGGCGAACGCCCGCCGCGTCATACATAACCACAAGAGCCATACAAACAGTAATTGCAAACGCAACGCTCTCAAATCCCTCGACAATTCCCACCGACACAGCTAAAGAAACAACAAACGCCGAATGCGAGCTTGGCATACCTCCAGAACCCACAAGACGTTTAAAATTTATCTCCCTGTCACAAATGAACACGAAAATTACCTTTAAAACCTGCGCTGTAAACCAGCTCAAAATAGCGGTAATTAAAACAGAATTGTTTATAAGCTGTGTTAAATAAGTCATTATTTCCCTCCATTATGAAATACGGTTTATAAGCATTTGAACAAGCCATATGAGAAATCCGGCTTTTTCACCGAATATATCAAGCGCGTCTATAGCTTTCCCTGAAAAATCAGCAGCCATTTTCCGCGCCTGTTCAAGTCCGTACGCTTTAACATATGTGCTTTTCTTATTCTTCTCATCGCTGCCCACAGGCTTTCCCAATATCTGTTCGTCGCCCGTAACATCTAAAACATCATCCTGAATCTGAAATGCCATTCCTAAACTGCAGGCAAACTCCTCAAGCCTTGCAAGCTCCTCTCGGGACGCGCCTGCTGCTATACCTCCCGCCAGCGCCGCCGCCTTTATAAGCGCTCCGGTTTTCAGCCTGTGCATATACATAAGCTCGTCTCCAGACATATTCTTGCTTTCGCCGGCTATGTCCACAATCTGCCCCCCAATCATGCCGTCCGCTCCCGCAGCGCATGCGACCGCCCGCGCTGCTTTAAGCGCAGTCTGCGCATCCACAAAAAGCTGAGGCATATCCGTCATAACCTCAAACGCTCGGTTTAACAGCGCGTCGCCCGCCAATATAGCAGTGGCCTCGTCAAACCTTATATGACACGTTGGATTCCCTCTCCGCAGAGCGTCGTTATCCATTGCGGGCAAATCATCGTGAATAAGCGAATATGTATGTATCATCTCCACCGCGCACGCAAACGGCAGCGCGGCCTCGTCTCTGCCGCCGCACATTTCACAAACCGCCATAGCAATAACGGGCCGAAGCCTTTTTCCTCCCGCAAACAGGCTGTACCTCATTGCCTCGTATATCACAGATTGAGGGTTATCCTGCCGCTGTATATATGAACTTAGCGCGCTATCTATAACCTTTATTTTATTATCTAATATTTCTTTCATTTTAATCCTCGTCTGCCGTAAAATCCTGCTTTTCTATTTTGCCGTTTTCACCTGCAACAAGCATTGACACCTTTTTCTCTGCACTGTCAAGCATTGTCTGACAGCTTTTTGTGAGTTTGATTCCCTGTTCAAATAAATCCAACGACTCCTCCAGCGGAATATCTCCGTTTTCAAGCTGCCGCACAACCTGCTCCAACTCTTCCATGGTCTGTTCAAAAGTCTTTTTTGCCATATTATCTCCTTTCGAAAAAGCATTTTGCTATTCCACAATACACCGTCTCTCGCCGTTTACAAGTTTCAGTTTAAATCTTGTTCCTTTTCGCAGACTCCGCGCGCTTTTTATGATCTCTCCATCCTCTTTCATAGCGATTGCATATCCTCTTGACATAACCGCCAGCGGGCTTAAAGCGTTCAGCTTAGCCGCACAGTTTGAAAGCTTCTCTTTTCTTGCCGCAAAGCCTTTCTGCTGCATCTGTATCATATCCTTAACCAGATAATCAAGTCTCACTCTGCTGTCGTCAATCATCGGCTTAGGACTTTCCATCGTCATTCTATCCAGACGCGCGCGCAGTAATGATAAAATCCGTTCCAAATCTCTGCGCATACGCATATTGCAGTTTTCAAGCCCATTTCTCAGTTCCGACTGAGACGGCACCGACAGTTCCGCCGCCGCAGACGGCGTCGGGGCGCGCATATCCGCTACAAAATCGGCTATAGTGAAATCCGTCTCATGTCCAACGGCAGAAATTATCGGTATTTCAGATTTATAAATTGCCCTTGCAACCATCTCCTCATTAAACGCCCATAAATCCTCAATAGAGCCGCCTCCCCTGCCGACAATCATCGTATCGACAAGCTTTTCTTTGTTAAAATACTCAATTCCCGCCGTTATATTCGGCGCCGCTTCCGCTCCTTGAACAAGCGACGGATACAGAATAATCTCCGCATACGGATATCTTCGCGAAATAACGTTTATAATATCTCGCACCGCCGCGCCTGTAGGCGCGGTTATAACCCCCACCCGCTCCGGATATTTCGGTATCGGTTTTTTATGCGCGGAATCAAACAGTCCCTCCTCTTCAAGCGCGCGCCTGAGCTGCTCATACGCTATATAGAGCTCGCCTACTCCGTCAGGTTTCATTTCCTCAATATAAAGCTGATAAACTCCTCCCGCTTCATAGCAGGAAATGCGCCCGCGGGCAAGCACTTTCATACCGTCCTCGGGCTTAAATCTCAGCTCCCTCGCCGCGCTTCGAAACATCACCGCCTTGAGCACAGATTTGTCATCCTTAAGCGTAATATATAAATGTCCCGAATAATGGGCTTTAAAATTTGATATTTCACCTTTAATCCAGACATTATTCAATATAATATTGCTGTCGAGTATTTTTTTCACATATCCGTTAATCTGTGAAACTGTCGCTATTCTCGGCTCCATTCATAACCTCCGTCTGCGTTAACTTCGCTATGCCGACCGCATTATCAGCCGAAAGCGACGGCTCGGCAAAATATATATTCGCATTTATATTATTTTTCAAAAATTCTTTTATATACCGATTTGAAGTAACTCCGCCCGCTAAAATAACGTCGCGAAGAGCAGCGCGTTCAGCCGCAAACCCTACAGTCCGAGCAAGAGTACGGGCTGCGGCGTCTATAACTCCCTTTGCAATCTCTGCTCCGTCCGACGCGTCAACCATGCGTATCGCTTTTGTTTCTGTTCCCGAAAAATTCATATACGCGCCGTCAGTCGATATCGGAAGCTTAACCATACTTTCTGTCGTCTCAGCCATTTTCTCCATCTCCGCGCCGCACGGAAACGAAAACCCCATAGCCACACCAACGCGGTCTATAAGCTGCCCTGCGCTTATATCCTTAGTCCCGCCGACTATTTCCTGCGAAAACGAATGACCGTCGTATTCGGCAGTTAATATTTCAGTGGTTCCTCCCGACAAATGTACCGCAAGAAATCCTCGCTCCAGCAATTCATATCTCTCAGAGGACATAACAGCCGCCATAATATGCCCGTCCTGATGACTATATGTATAAAGAGGCACGCCGAGCGTGTCGGCAATCACCCTTGCAAAAGCTTCCCCCGCCGTGAAAACAGGCATATACGAGCCGTCCACATTTCTTGGACGCACACTTACGCCTACAGCGCGGGCATTTTTTATATCCGCTTTTTCCGCAAGCTCTTTATACAGCTCGGGAAGCTGCTTTATATGCAAAAACACAGCGTCGCTCTGCCGAAGCCCGCGCTGTCCCTGCTTAACCGGCAGCAGCTTACGGATGTTAACATATTCTCCGTCCGCCGAAACAGCGGAAACAGAAGTTGTGTAATTACTTGTGTCAATACCGATAAAAATAACGCATCAATCCTTTAACGATTTTGATATTCCTGCTAAAACCCCGTTCACAAACGGAGCGCGCTCAGGCTCGTCGTACGCTTTCGTAAGCTCAATAGCCTCGTTAATCGACACAGCCTCCGGAATATCCTGTTCATAAAGCATTTCATAAGCGGCAAGCTTAAGCGCGGCAAGCGACACTCTCGAAAGCCTCGATACAGTCCAGCCCTTTCCGAGATGCTTCTGAATCAGCTCCTCAAGCTGGCTGTTTTTTTCAAGCACGCCCATCGAAACGCGCTTTATGTATTCAATATTGTTTTTAAGTTCGGCGTTTTCTTCAAGCTCTGCAATTCCCGTTTCTATGCCGTCTCCGTTTGCAGGTATCTGAAAAATTATTTTAAAAGCCTCTGTGCGAGCCTGCGTTCTGGAACTGTTTTTCATATTTTTCCTCCATTGCCGTTATGCCATGCGGCATTCTTATAGGCGGTTAATAAAATCTTTTCAAAATTCCTTAATAGCGTTTAATCTCCTTATGCGCTGCATTGCGCACTGTTAAAAAAGAAACTACAAATATTATTTTAATTATACCTTATCCATTCAAAAAAATAAAGCCCTTACCGCAAATTTTTCCATAATTTCTGCAATATATTTGTCGATTCCCGAAAAAATCTGAGAACCTATTGTCCCATGACTGAATATAATATTATCAGGAGCGGGAAACCGCTTACTATTTTTAAGGAGTGTTAATTTATGAATATCCATGTTGGAGAGGATTTTGTATCAGCCGGAGGCAGATGCATTTGTTCAACAGTAGGCTCGGACAGAGCATGCGAATTGCTGGAAGCGCAGAACAGAGCCGCTCGGCTTTCCGCAAACCGCGGCGGATGCGGCAGAAATCGCTGCGATTGCGACTGCGGTTGCGATTGTGATTGTGACTGCGGTTGCGACCATTGCTGTAATAACGGCTGTTGGCGCGGAGATGACAACGACTGCCGCGCATTCGACATAAGCGGTGGAGAGCCTTTCTGCGTATCAGACACAGCGCTTGCACGCGCGCTTTCTTGCTGCCGCTGCTGTCAATAAGATTTTTATCTCATCAAAAAACCGTCCTAAAGGACGGTTTACATAAACCTATTTTTACGCTCGCTGCAGACATATGCAAGTCCCAGCGCAATAACTTCCTTTGCTCCCGCGTTAAGCAAGGCTTCGGCGCACGCGTCTACAGTGCAGCCTGTCGTTATTATATCGTCCATAACAATTATCTTTTTATCCTTAACGCTGTCGCTTCGCGCGCAAAACGCTTTCCTAACATTCTCGCGTCTTGCCAGACCGCTGAGCGAGCTTTGACGCCGCGTATTTTTCACTCTTTCCAGCGCGTCCGCACCGTTTTCTATCCCAAAATGTGCGCAAACCTTATCGGAAATCAACTGCACCTGATTATAACCTCTTTCCCGATACCTATTTTTTGAAAGCGGTACAGGCGTCAGCATATCATAGTTTTTCATATGAGTAAAACCGTTTAAATATTCAATCATAAGTTCAGCAAACACGCCGCCGTACGCCCACGCTCCGCGAAACTTAAGCTGATGTATCGCGTGACAGATGCGTCCTCTGTAAAAATACGGAGCAAGAAT
>CATJNN010000218.1 GCA_949742185.1 uncultured Clostridia bacterium
ATTATTTTAAAAAATATAATATTCTGATATATTAACATGCAAATTATTTTTGCAATTTACTTGCGATAGATTTAGTTAAAAATAGCGCGGCATAAATGCCGCGCTATTTAAAGTTTAGATTATTTAATTGTGCGTATTTTTAAAACTCCGTCTATAGCGGAAATTTTGTCTACAATCTCATTAGTAATCATATCGTCTGAATTAATAATGGTATATGCCATTTCTTTTTTCGATTTATTAATCATGTCTGAAATATTAATTCCTGTTTCCGCAAAAGCTTTGGTAAACTGCGTAATCATATTTGGAATATTTTTGTGGGCGATAGTAATTCTGCCCACGTTTCCCATAGGAAGAGAGCAGTTCGGGAAGTTAACCGAATTTAATATATTTCCATTTTCAAGATAATCAGCAAGCTCCTGCGCAGCCATCATAGCGCAGTTATCCTCAGATTCTTTTGTGGACGCGCCAAGATGCGGTATTGCTATAATTCCCGGCTGATTGACAACCTCGCCGTTCGGGAAGTCGCACACATAGCAGGAAACTTTTCCGTCAGATATGGCTTTTTTAATATCGTCGTTGTTTACCAGCTCGCCGCGTGCGAAATTCAGAATACGAACGCCGTCTTTCATTATAGCGAGCGTATCTGAGTTTATCGTGTTCTTTGTTTCCGGAGTGAGCGGAACATGGATTGTGATGTAGTCTGAGTTCTGGTAAACGTCCTCAATTTTTGAGGCGCGTCTTATGTGGCTTGAAAGGCGCCATGCAGCGTCTACGGAGAGATACGGGTCGTAGCCGATAACGTTCATGCCGAGGTGCTGAGCTGCGTTTGCAACTTTAATTCCGATTGCGCCGAGACCTATAACTCCGAGCGTTTTTCCCTGAACCTCCTGCCCTGCAAAGTTAGCCTTGCCTTTTTCCACCTGCTTTGCAACGTCGTCGCCCGTCAAAGTGTTTGCCCACGCGATACCGTCGTTAATCTTTCTGGACGACAGGAACAGGCTTGCCAGAACAAGCTCCTTAACAGCGTTTGCGTTCGCTCCCGGAGTGTTGAAAACAACTATACCCTTTTCACTGCATTTATCAATTGGAATATTATTTGTGCCCGCGCCGGCTCTTGCAACCGCTTTGAGCGACGGAGCGAGCTCCATGTCGTGCATGGAGAAACTGCGCAGAATAATGCCGTCGGCGTTTTTGGACGCATCGTCCGTAACGTTGTATTTGTCCGCGTCGAGCTGTTCTAAGCCGCATGCGGCAATTTTGTTTAGCGTTAATATATCAAACATTTGAATAAGCTCCTTTATTATTTATTTTCAGCCTCAAATTTTTTCATGAATTCAACCAGCTTTTCAACGCCCTCGGTCGGCATAGCGTTATACATACTTGCGCGCATTCCGCCAACCGTGCGGTGACCTTTAAGGTTAACAAACCCCGCTTCTTTAGCTTCTTTAACGAATTTAGCGTCTAAATCGTCACTGCCTGTAACAAAAGGCGCGTTCATGAGCGAGCGGTCGGCTTTATCGACTGTTCCTCTGAAAAGCTCAGAGCTGTCAAGATAATCATAAAGAATAGCGGCTTTCTTTTCGTTGATTTTCTGTAAAGCGCCAACCCCGCCGTTTTCTTTAACCCATTCAAGAACAAGCTTGAGAACATAGATTGCGTATGTCGGCGGCGTGTTGTACATTGAGCCGTTATCAGCGTGAGTTTGATAATTGAACATAGTTGGAGTGCCGTCGAGCACGTCGCCGATTAAATCCTCACGAACGATAACAAGCGTTACGCCTGCGGGACCGAGGTTTTTCTGCGCTCCTGCAAACAGCAGTCCAAACTTGGACACGTCGATTTCTTCAGCCATAATGCACGAGGAAATATCGGCTACAAGAGGTACGTCTCCTGTGTCGGGAAGCTCGGTAAAGCGCGTTCCGTATATTGTGTTGTTGTAGCAGATGTAGAAATAATCCGCGTCGCTTGAAAATGTTGATTTGTCAAGACAGGGAATATAACTGAATGTTTTGTCCGCCGAGCTTGCAACGCGGTTTACCGTGATGTAACGCTCAGCTTCGGCAGCTGCTTTTTTCGCCCACTGGCCTGTGATTACATAGTCTGCTTTTTTGTTTTTAACCGCAAGGTTCATCGGTATCATGGCGAACTGCGACGAACCGCCGCCCTGTAAAAAAAGCACCTTATAGTTGTCGGGCACATGCATAAGTTCGCGCACAAGAGCTTCTGCGCTGTCGATAATTGCCTGATAATCTTTGGAACGATGGCTCATTTCCATAACTGACATGCCAGCTCCGGGGTATTCAGTCATTTCTTTCTGCGCGCGCTCTAAAACTTCAAGCGGCAGCATTGACGGACCAGCTGAAAAATTATAAATTCTGCTCATTATTAAAACCTCCATATTTTTAATATACATTAATACTAATAAATACAATAATCTTCATTATTATATAACAACTGGAAGGTTTAGTCAATAATAAATGATACGGAATCAGACAAAATGTGTTGTTTTTAGGCTTTGTTATATTAAGCAGTGTAATACTTGGCAATAAAACATAAGAGACAGCAAATGATAAAAGAAAATATAAAAACCCCGACGCCTTTATATGGTATCGGGGTTTTATGCGTGTGTTTAATGGAACTGACTATTGTATAAATCGTAATAAAAACCTTTTTTCTCCAGAAGTTTGCTATGAGAGCCCTGCTCAATAATATTTCCGTCTTTCATTACGAGAATACAATCCGCTGTAACAATGGTAGATAATCTGTGCGCTATAACAAAGCTCGTTTTTCCATCCATAAGGGTGAGAAACGCTTTTTGCGTGCGGATTTCCGTCAGACTGTCTATGGAGCTTGTAGCTTCGTCTAAAATCAGCATTGCAGGGTCTGCAAGCATGGCGCGCGCGATTGTTATAAGCTGACGCTGTCCCTGCGAAAGCGTGTCGGCATTTATATATGTGTCATAGCCGTTAGGCATACGCTTTATAAACGAATGCGCATAAGCAGCCCGAGCAGCCTGCATAATCTGCTCGTCGCTTGCTTTTGGATTGCCGTAGGCAATATTGTCGCGGATTGTTCCGTCAAAAATCCACGCGTCCTGCAGAACCATTCCAAACGACCGTCTCAGACTGTCGCGCGTTAGATTTTGTATGTTCTTGCCGTCAATTAATATTGCTCCGGATGTCACATCATAAAATCGCATGAGCAAATTTACAAGAGTTGTTTTTCCGCAGCCTGTCGGACCGACAATAGCAGTCATCTGACCGGGCTGCGCTTTGAAATTAAAATCCTTTATCAACGGTCGGTCGGGCGTATATGAAAAGCTTACATGGTCGAAAACCACCTCTCCTTTACAATCGGATAGCTCGCCTGCGTTCGGTATATCGGGAGTTTCAGGTTCTGCGTCGATTAAAGCAAATATTCTGCCGAGAGAAGCGAACGCCGTCTGAAGCTGATTTGTAATTCCCGAAAGCTCGTTAAACGGTTTGGCAAATTGGGTTGAATAAATTAAAAAGCTCGATAAAATTCCCACAGATGTTCCGCTTGTAATCGCGAGAATACCGCCTGTAAGCCCTACGGCGATGTAGCCTATATTATTCACAAACCGCGTTGTCGGGTTAACCAAAGCGGAGGCAAACATTGCGCGCGAAGCAGCGTTATACAAATCATCTGAAATTTTATTAAAATCTTCTTCGGCTTGTTTCTCGCGGGAAAATGCTTTAACTACTCGCTGGTTTCCGACGTTTTCTGAAATATATGCAGAAAGATTGCCCACCTCTTGCTGCTGCTTGCGGAAGGTTTTTTGGCTGAACACCGTGAGCCGCGCCGCGACAACAATACAAATAGGCGTGACAACAAGAATGGTCACGGTCAGCGGAATATTTAAAAACAACATGAAAATAAGCGAGGCTATAATAGTCACGATACCGGTGAAAAAGCCTGTGATAGACACTGCAAGCGCGTCACTTAGACTGTCGGCATCGTTTGTGAAGCGGCTGACTATATCGCCATGGGGGTGTCCGTCGAAAAACGAGAGTGGCTGGCGGTTTAAGGACGCAAATATATCCCGCCTTATGTCACGCACAATCAGATATGACACTTGATTTGCATACCGAGAAATAAACCACTGAAACAGCGAGCTTACAATATAAATTACAGCAAGAGCTGTCAATATACGTGCCAGAGAAGCAAAGTTAACCGCCCCTGAGCCAATCATTGTGTCAATAGCGAGACCGCTGAAAAACGTTGAAATAATGGCGGCAAGGCTTGTAACGAAAGCGCATAGAAGCGCGAGAATAATTTTCAGACGGTAAGGACGCGTATATTTTAAAAAACGTTTGAACTGCTTCATGCCACAGCGCCTCCTTCCGCCTTGCTCTGCGTTTCAAATATTTCCTTATATGTTCCGCAGTTTTTCAAAAGCTCCTCATGAGTACCCATACCGACGCATTCGCCGTCGTCGAGCACGAGTATACAGTCCGCCGCGCGGACGGAGCTTATGCGCTGTGAAACAATAATAACCGCGCTGCCCGACGAATATTCTTTAAGCGATTCGCGAAGCCTCGAATCTGTTTGATAGTCGAGAGCGCTCAGGCTGTCGTCGAGTATTATAACGAGTGGTTTACGCACAATCGCGCGCGCTATTGTAAGCCGCTGTTTCTGCCCTCCGGAAAGGTTTTTACCACCCTCCGCAATATATGAATTAATGCCTTCGTCAAGCTTTGAAACAAAATCGTATGCCTGCGCCGCTTTCAGCGCGGCAATCACTTGTTCGTCGCTCGCTTCGGGACAGCCCCATCGGATATTGTCGGCAACAGTGCCGGAAAACAACGCCGCCTGCTGCGGCGCTATGCCGAAACAGTTTCTCAGCGCTGTCTGGTTATATTCGCGCACATCTGTGCCTGCAAAAAGCACGCGGCCTTTCAGCACATCATAAAAGCGCATCATAAGATTTATAACTGTTGATTTTCCGCTTCCCGTTGTGCCTACAATTCCGAATGCTGTGCCGCGGGGAATCGAAAAGCTTATATCCGTCAAGGTGTTTTCTCCTGAATAGCCGAAAGATACATTGTCAAATGTTATTATGTCGCCATTTTTGCAAATATCCGTTTTTGAGCCGTTTTCTATAGAATTTTCGCAGGTCAGCACTTCTCCTATGCGCCCTGACGACGCGTACGCCTTTGTGAATAGTACGACAAGGTTTGCAATTTGAATAAGTGCGTATAATACCTGAGTAATATAATTAATCAGAACAACAATATCGCCCTGCGTCATGTCGCCGGAATTAACATGGATTCCGCCGAGCATAAGCAGAGCGATTATCCCCATGTTCATGATAAACAGCGTCAGAGGGTTCATAAGAGCCGACAAATTGCTCACCCGTATATATGCGTTTGACAATTCCTCGGTTGCTTCGTCCATGCGCTTTTTTTCCTCATGGTGACGCGCAAAAGCGCGTATGACACGCACGCCGCCAAGATTTTCACGCAGAATTTGTCCGAGCCTGTCAAGCCTTAATTGAGCTTTTTTATAAAGAGGCACAGACGAGCGCATAATCACCGTGATTACAATAACAAAAAGCGGGATTAATATAAAGAAAATCCATGCCAGCTTCGGCGCAACCTGAATTGCCATAATCAGCGCGCCTATACACAAAAACGGTCCGCGGCTTACAAGACGTATAAGCATAGCGAATGCCTGCACCACCTGATTAACGTCATATGTTATGCGGTTTATAAGAGTTGAGCTGCCGAACCGATCAAGCTCTTTATATGAAAACTCCTGTATTTTTTTCATCAAAGCTTTTCTGAGGTCTGTTCCCAGTCCCTGACACGCTGTTGACGCATAGTATTGGCATATTGAAGCGCATCCGAGACCCACAGCTATAATTCCAAACATAATAAGCGCCGTGCGGGCTACATACGGTATATTTTCCTGTGCTATTCCTATATCAATAATACGTCCCATAAATGTGGGGAGCATTAGCTCTAAAACAGCCTCCGCCATCTTTGCAAGCGAGCCGACAACAGTTTTTTTTATATATGGTCTGAAAAATTTTTTTACTGCAGACAATTTTTGCCCCTCCTTTTATATTATGCAAACATATTTTATCAGATTTTTTGGATAATGTCTAATATATTTTACGCATAACAGCGCATACAATTAAAAATATTACAAAATAAGTTTTGCTGTATGTATGCATTACAAAAAAATAAGCGGACGCGTTGAACGTCCGCCTGTTTTGCTGCTCGCCTGCAGATTAGCTAATAAAAAACAAAAGATTTTTAAGCCTTTTATTTTTTATAATTTGGCTGTTTATAAAAGATGCGCTTTCTGTAAACCTCTGCGCACATATATTCCTATTATCGACGCGGCGATACATTTTATAAAATCTATGACGGCAAAAGGAAATACGCATGCTGTCAGAGCAGTCCATAATCCTGTTTTTTGAACTATCATAAATTGTGCTGTTCCTAAAATATAATCCGCAATCGCGCCCGCAATACAGAGCGCAACCGTATATACTATCATTAAAACCGTATTTTTAGAATTAATCAAATTTGAGAGACCTATAATTAGCGCCATAAGTATGTATCCTATAATATATCCGCCGGTTGGACCGGCAATAACCATAAATCCGCCGCGAAATCCCGAAAATACAGGCAGCCCAACCGCTCCGAGCAGAATAAATATCGCAACAGATATTACGGATCTCTTAGCGCCCAGAATAACCGCTACCAGCATTATGCCAAATGTGCCGAGTGTTATCGGGATTGCGCCGATAGGTATTGTCATAACAGAAAAGATACATAAAATCGCAGAGCATACTGCGCATAATATCAGATTTTTAAGTTTATCCATTTTGCCCTCCTAATAGGTAAATTTTATGCCCCAACTATTTCAGTATATCAAAAAACACAAACAAT
>CATJNN010000219.1 GCA_949742185.1 uncultured Clostridia bacterium
CCGCCGCAACACTGCCCGCATCTATGTACTCAGATATCTTTCGGTTCTTCCGCACTTTCTGAGCCGCCCGATACATTTCCTCCCACAAATCCTCTCTCCCCTTTCCACAATTTAATCAATCCTATTGAAAATAACCGATTGTTCTTTCATGGATATTTTTTCAACCCTATAACCATATTCCATCAATTCTTTTTTGTATTTTAAAAAAGAATGATCTATAGGAGTCCCAGCTATATTCTGTATTTCGTCAAAAGTTAATTTAAAGGATTCGTCTCCTTTTTTCTGTATATATTCCCATAAAAAATTATATTTGCTCATTATTGCCCACCTCCCAAATAAATATTGTAACATTTAATAATTTTTTTGTAAACAGATTTTTTGATATTATTGACATTGTACAAATTATCTTATATAATTAAACCAATAAAACGGAAAGAGGGAGAGATATGAGCAAAACATATAAATTTCTGGCGTTCGACTTTGGAGCATCAAGCGGACGCGCGATGCTGGCAACCTTTGACGGCAAAAAAATCACATTAGAGGAAAAGCACAGATTCTCAAACGACCCTGTTAATATCAACGGAAATCTCCACTGGGACGTACTTCGTCTGTTTTTTGAAATCAAGCAGGGTATTTTAAAATGTGCAAATTCCGGCGACCGCGATATTGACTGCATAGGAATTGACACATGGGGCGTGGACTACGGACTTTTGGATAAAGACGACAAGCTTCTCGGCAATCCGTATCACTACCGCGACACGCGCACGGAGGGGATGTATGACAAAGCGTTCGCGCTTGTTCCTAAAGAAGAAATTTTTAAACAAACCGGAATAGCTTTTAACTGGTTTAATACCATTTATCAGCTTTTGTCCTCCCGTCTCTCAGGCGACGTGACGCTTGACAATGCAAAAACTCTTTTATTTATGCCCGATTTATTTAACTTTTTCCTGACGGGCGTGAAAAAAACAGAATACACCGAAGCGTCTACCTCGCAGATGTTTGATTCGGCAAAGCATGAATGGGCGTACGACCTGCTAAAAAAACTAAATATTCCAACCGATATTTTAACAGACGTAATCTATCCCGGAGAAATTGTCGGCAATATAAAGCCCGAACTTGCAGAAGAGCTTGGTATCGCGCAGATTCCGGTTGTGGCGGTTGCGTCCCACGACACAGGCTCCGCAGTCGCTTCGGTGCCGGTTGTTGATAAAAAGGACTTTATATACATATCAAGCGGCACATGGTCGCTTATGGGCGTGGAGCTTGACAAGCCCAACATTTCCGACGGCGCGCTTGAATATAATTTTACAAACGAGGGCGGCGTAAACAAATCCATACGCTTCCTGAAAAATATTATGGGACTGTGGCTCATTCAGGAATCTAAACGTCAATGGGCGCGCGAAGGCGAGGAGCTTTCCTTTGACGAACTGGAACGGCAGGCAAATGCAGCGGCTCCGTTTGAAAGCCTTATAAACCCCGACGACGACTCTTTCCAGACGCCCGGCAACATGCCGCGCCGAATACGCGAATATTGTATGAAGACAGGGCAAAAGGTCCCCGAAACAAAGGGCGACATTGTGCGCTGCATCGCGCAGAGTCTCGGCTTCCGCTATCGTTACACCATAGAAGGCATGGAAAAAGTCACAGGTCAAAAATACAATGTTGTTAACATTGTCGGCGGCGGAATTAAAGATAAAATGATATGCCAATTCACCGCAAACGCAACAAAACGCGCGGTTCACGCGGGACCGGTTGAAGCAACGAGCATCGGAAACGTGCTTGTGCAGGCTATGGCTATGGGTGCAATAAAGGATTTAAACGAAGGACGCGCAGCCGTTAGAAATTCATTTGACATAACAGTGTACGAACCGCAGAACAGCGACGCGTGGGATGCGGCATATGAGAAATGGAAAAAGATTTGTCTATAAAAACGGCATAAATAAAAAGGTCTTTTCATACTATGTATGGAAAGACTTTTTTATTGCATTGCAGAGCAATCGCAGTATAATTGAGGCGCACTCTGCCTTGATGAATTTTTATATGTTAAAATAGGAGGACAAAGCTTATGGAACTCATAAAAGAAACAGCAACCGTGGAGGATATCGTATGCTCTGAACAGACGCAAATAATGGTGGACGGCGATATAATAGTGCCGGATGTTAAACCCGATATTTTAAAAATTCTGCAGGTGGACGCGGACGCTGTTGTGACAAAAAAAGAAACATCGGACGGTAAGCTTACAGCCGAGGGAGACGTTCATTTAAAAATACTCTACATTCCCGACTGCGACGGAGCACGGATAAAAAGTATCTGCACCTCTTTCCCGTTTACATACAAGCTCGAGCGCGCCGGTATAGGCGAAAACATGTGCGCAGACGTGAGCGCAGACGCAAGCAAGGTTGAATTCAGACTTATAAACAGCCGAAAAATGAGCGTTAAAACCATAGTCGGTCTCGACGTGTGCGTGTGCACTTCAAAAGAACTCGAACTAGTCACAGGAGTCGCAGACGAGGCGGCGCAGGTTATGCGTGTGCCAATCACTCTTGCGGCTGCCGCGGCAGACTGCGAACGCGAGCTGGTGGTAAAAGAAAGCTTGGAAATACCCTCGGGAAAAGTGTCTGTTTCTGAAATATTAAAGATTGACACAAAAATTAATGACAAAAGCATAAAAGCAGTAACCGGAAAAGCTCTCGTTCAGGGCACTGTCGGCGCAAGCGTTCTTTATGCGGGCGACAACAGCGAGCTTGAGTTTGCCGAATTCGACCTTCCTTTCACCGAAGTGTTCGACGTCGCCGACCTTAACGAAAGCTCCGAATGCGAAATTGACTACAAAATCCGCGACGCGTATTTTGAAACTCAGGAGGACAGCGACGGCGACATACGAATCATACAGCTTGAATTAGTTGTCGGCGCGCACATAAAAGCTGTCGACCGCGTTCAGACAGAGATTATTGACGACTGTTATATGCCGCGTCTGCAAACAGAGCTCACCCGCGCTTCAGAAACGGTAGACGAGGTTATCTGTACTCCGAATATGCAAAACACAATGCGAGAAATCATATCAATAGACGGAAACGCTCCGAAAATTATAGGCGTATATCATGTCGTAACAAAAGCTGAAGTTAGCGGCACATCTGTAGAAAATAACAAAATTTTTGTTGAGGGTACGATAGACGCATATATTCTTTATCTTACTGACAGCACGGAAATGCCCGTATACAGCTACCGCAAACAAATTCCGTTTAACGCGTCCATGGAGGGAGAGGGCGCCAAGCCCGGAATGGAGTGCGACGTTAAGGCTGAAGTCGAGCACGCCGGTTACAGCCTCAATGTAGCAAACGAGGTTGAGCTTAGAATGATTTTATCTGTAAGCGCGAAAATAATACGCAAACGCGAACTTGCGCTTATAAAGAGCATGGACGTTACTGATAACGCAGAGGGCGCAAAACGCGGAATTATTATCTACTTCGTGCAAAACGGAGACCGCATGTGGGATATTGCAAAACGATACAGAGCGTCAATCGCTGAAATTGCCGAATGTAATGAAATCGCTCCTGATGAAAAGCTTTCGTCAGGTATGCAGCTTATCATTCCAACCGGAAAATAAAACTAATTATTTAAGTTTGTATTAAAACATACAACGTATATTTCGTATATAGAATAAACGGCAAAAATGACAAGAGACCTCGCGTCTCTTGTCATTTTTGTTATTTAATTATTATGGAACAACCGCGAAAATAGTTTGGAGTTCAACGCCTCGGATTATTTTCATTTTTTGTTTTAATCTTATTATTTCCGCAAAACAAGAATATCATAAAACATCTTTTTATTCAGTTAATTTTTAAAAATCTCTTTATAAATTTTAATTAATGGTGTATAATATAAGTAATAAATTAGGAGGTGCGCCATGAATAAGATTTATTTTGATTTTGGCGAGGGACAGCCCCATGCTGACGCAGTAAAAATCACAGGCGATATGCTGTACAGCGACGCAGCGGGCTACGGTATCGAAAAAAAAGCGGAGGCGGCAACACGCGTCAAAGGTGAAAACCCCATCCTGCGCGATTATCTGCTGTTTGCCGACAACACGTTTAAAGTGCGGCTTGACAACGGTACATATCAGGTGCGCGTATGCACCGGAGACTACGACGACGAAGGCGACGTAACCACACGCTATACGATTAACGGTGCTGAAAAGCATGTTTGGGTGTATGACGGTCTCGTTATGTGTGTAGAGCACACTGTTGAAGTCACCGACGGATATCTCACTCTCAAAATGGAAAATGGTCGGCACGCCTGCCTTAACGCTCTATATATTGCTCCGGTATTTACAAACGTACTCAACGGTGTGCACGCTAATATCACCGCGGCTCCCGACAAACAATCGGTTATTCTTTCATGGAATACTGTAGACGGAGCCGCCGGCTATAAAGTAATACGCAAAAACCTGCAAAACGGCGAAACGGATAAAACTCTCGTTGTAAAAGAGTTATCATACACCGACAACGACGTTGCGCTGTGTGAAAAATACACATATAAGGTTGGTCCTGTGAACGATTATGATTTTGTATCGGAATTTTCAGAACCAATTAACGTTTCTGTTACTGACGGCGGAAATGTAACAGACGTCATCGAAAACCTAAGTGTGAACGAAACAGAAAGCTCAATAACTCTCACATGGGACGCGTGTCCGTCAGCCGTATATTACAATGTTTATCAAAAAGCTCCTCACGGTATTTATAAAAAGGTAACCGCAACAGATAAAACTTCATTTATACATAATCACGTAGTAACCTGCGTTTCATTTATATATGCTGTCGAAGCAGTGACAACAAGCGGCATAACTCAGCGCGCGGAAATACCGACCGAGGTTATCGCTAAACCGCTGCGCCGAAAAATGGAAACGCTAAACCGCGCTCCCGTAGCAATTCAAACTGCAGACGGCGTATTCCTGAGCTGGCGTCTGACCGCATATGAATACAAAGCAGGAATGGATTTTATTCTGCTAAGAAACGGCGAACGCATAACAAAATCACCAATTACAGACAGCACAAACTATCTCGACAAAGACGGCAATGCAGGAGATGTATACACTATAAAAGCAGTGAAATCCGGCAAAGCCGAGCGCAGCGGCGCAACGGTTACAGCCATCGGAACGCCGTATCTGCCGATTCCCCTTGACAAACCCGAGCCATTCACCACGCCCGACGGCAACACATATGAATACTCGGCTAATGACGCGGCAGTGGGCGACCTGGACGGTGACGGCGAATATGAAATAATTTTAAAATGGGTTGCAAATGGCAAGGATAACTCGCACAAGGGATACACAGGTGTTTGCTATCTCGACGCATATAAGCTTGACGGAACCAAGTTATGGCGTATCAATCTCGGCGTTAATATCCGTGCCGGCGCGCACTATACGCAATTCATGGTGTATGATTTTAACAACGACGGCAAAGCGGAGATGATATGCAAAACCGCCGACGGCACTGTTGACGGCGTTGGAAATATTATCGGCGACGCTTCTGCGGACTATCGCAATAAAGACGGCTTTATACTTGAGGGACCTGAGTTTTTAACTGTTTTCGACGGAATTACCGGAGCGGCTATCGACACCGTAAATTACGACCCTCCGCGCGGAAACGTACGAGACTGGGGCGATTCATGGGGCAACCGCGTAGACCGTTTTCTCGCCTGCGTTGCATATCTCGACGGCGTAAATCCCAGTGTTGTCATGTGCCGCGGATATTACGACCACGGCTGTCCAACCGTTCTTGTCGCATACGACATGATTGACAATAGGCTCGTTAAACGCTGGAAATTTGTCGCTGATAAAAATCAAAATATAGAATATACAAATCAAGGCAATCACAATCTCGGCGTGGGAGACGTAGACGGCGACGGGCTTGATGAAATTGTGTACGGCGCAATGGCTGTAGACCACGACGGTAAGGGAATCTACTCCACAGGTCTTGAGCACGGAGACGCTATGCACCTCGGAAAGTTTACCACAAAAACAGAAACGCTTGATTTCTTTCAAATACACGAGCACGAAAAAGCCGAATACGGCTATGAAGTGCGCGACCCTGCCACAGGCGAAATTAAATGGGGCAAATATACCGGCTGCGACACCACGCGCGGCTTATGCGCAAAAATCGACCCTAGATACGAAGGCAATCAGGTGTGGGCCCTTGACGAACCGCTTTATACCATGAAGGGCGAGGTTATCACTGAAAACGCGCCTAAATCCATCAATTTTGCAATCTGGTGGGACGGCGACCTAATCCGCGAGCTTTTAGACCATGACTGGGACGGCAATGGAAAGGGCATAGGTCAGATATACAAATGGGACTATGAAAATGAGAAGCTTGAGGTGATTTTAGACACTAAAGACGCGTTCTCAAATAACTGGACAAAGGGAAATCCTTGTATTCAGGCGGATATTCTCGGCGACTGGCGCGAAGAAGCGGTGTGGCGCAACGAAGACAGCACCGAGCTTCGCATATATACAACAACTCACCTTACCGACCATAAATTCTATACGCTTATGCATGACGATGTGTATCGTCTGAGCATCGCATGGCAAAATACCGCATACAATCAGCCGCCGCACACGGGTTTTTATATAGGCGACGAAATGGAGGAAATACCTGTTCCCGATCATGATTATGTGAACGGCGCGCCGCTTCCGGATTTTGTTGAAGAAATATAACATAAGCGCATATATTCTCCGCCCCTTAGGCAGCGGATTAAGCCAGCTTATCAAGTTTTTTTCCAGTTTAAAATATATTTAAATAATCGGGGC
>CATJNN010000220.1 GCA_949742185.1 uncultured Clostridia bacterium
TCCGGCAGACTTGCCGGGCGGGGGGTTTGTTATTCTTTTTGTTTTAACATAGACTTATATAGCAACAAAAAGAATCATCTGCGCCGTGCTGTTTTTAGTGACATTAATTTCCAAAACGGCTTATTATCTTAATTCTATACAATTTCCTGTCCATCGACTGTAATATCAACGTCTTTATATAATGGCATGCCAGTCCCTGCAGGAATAAGTTTACCAATAATAACATTTTCCTTAAGTCCGACAAGCGGGTCAACTTTACCCTTAATTGCCGCATCAGTGAGAACTTTTGTTGTCTCCTGGAATGACGCCGCCGATAAGAATGATTCAGTTGCCAATGAAGCTTTTGTTATACCTAAAAGAACAGGTGATGATGTTGCAGTTTTTTGGTCTTCTGTAAGCTGATTATTTGCATCTTCTAACTCAAACTTATCAACAAGAGATCCTATAAGAAGATTTGTGTCTCCCGCATCATCAATACGAACCTTGCGCAGCATCTGTCGGGTAATAACTTCAACGTGCTTATCATTAATATCCACACCCTGCATGCGGTAAGTTTTCTGAACTTCGCGCGTAATATATGCCTGAACAGCCGCGGGACCGTTAATTGCAAGTATATCATTCGGATTTACTGAACCGGCGGTCAGTTCGCCGCCTTTTTCGATAACATCACCCTCATGCACTTTAATGCTTGAGCCATAAGGTATGGTGTATGATTTAGAAATACCTTCTGCATCGTCAGTAACTGTAACTTCACGTTTTCGTTTTGTTTCACTGATGGATACAGTGCCTCCTATTTCTGAGATAATCGCAAGCCCCTTAGGTTTACGCGCTTCAAAAAGCTCCTCAACACGCGGAAGACCCTGCGTGATATCACTTCCTGACGCAACGCCGCCAGCATGGAAAGTACGCATTGTAAGCTGTGTACCCGGCTCACCAATAGACTGCGCCGCAATAATACCAACCGTTTCACCGATATTTACAAGATCGCCGGTGGCAAGATTCATTCCATAGCACTTAGAACATACGCCGACTCTGCTCTTACATTTAAGAACGCTTCTTATATAAACTTTCTTAATTCCTGCCGCCACAATTTTAGAAGCCTGAATTGAAGTAATCATATCGTCAGCATGAACAATAACTTCCCCTGTTGACGGGTCAACAACATCCTGCATAGCGATACGACCCATAATACGGTCTGCTAACGGTTCAATAACTTCCTTACCCTCGGTAATCTGGCTTACCCATTCGCCCTCTTCAGTACCGCAGTCATGCTCATGAACAATAACCTCCTGAGATACATCTACGAGACGGCGCGTAAGATAACCTGAGTCCGCTGTTCGGAGAGCCGTATCTGTAAGACCTTTTCGCGCACCATGCGAAGAAATAAAGTATTCAAGTACGTTAAGTCCCTCGCGGAAGTTTGCGCGTATAGGAATTTCTACAGTGCGGCCCTGCGTGTCTGCCATAAGTCCGCGCATAGCGGCAAGCTGACGAATCTGGTTAACGCTTCCGCGCGCTCCGGAATCCGCCATCATAAATATAGGATTAAACTCACCTAGATTTGCCATCATAGCGTCGGTAACTTTGCCGGACGCCTGCGCCCATATTTTAATAACCTGTTCATATCGTTCGTCGTCAGTCAAAAGACCGCGACGGTATTTACGGGTGATTTTATCAACTTCTTCTTCTGCCTGCGCAAGAATAGATTTCTTTTCATCAGGCACTTCAATATCCGAAACAGCTACAGTGATAGCGCTTCGTGTTGAGTATTTATAACCGGTAGCTTTGATTAGGTCAAGCATCTCCGCTGTGTCGCTTGTGCCGTGAACACGTATGCATCGGTCAATAATATCTCCAAGCGCGCCTTTACCTACGACCATACTAATTTCGAAATCAAACATCTTTTCAGGATCATTTCTATCAACAAACCCTAAATCCTGAGGAATATTTCTGTTAAATATGATACGTCCGACAGTTGTTTCAACAAGGCGGGATTTTTTCTCGCCGTTTACTACTTTTGTAACTGATACTTTAATCGGTACATGCAAACCTACCGAAGCATTTTCATACGCTAAAACGGCTTCATCTGGATCCGTAAACACCTTGTTTTCGCCAATTTCATCATGTTTGATTATTGTAAGATAATAACTTCCCAAAATCATATCCTGTGTAGGAACTGTAACAGGATGTCCGTCCTGCGGCTTTAACAGATTATTTGCTGAAAGCATCAGGAAACGCGCCTCAGACTGAGCTTCGGGCGACAGCGGCACGTGTACAGCCATCTGGTCGCCGTCGAAGTCAGCGTTATAAGCCGTACATACCAGAGGATGAAGCTTAATTGCGTGTCCTTCAACAAGTTTAGGTTCAAACGCTTGAATACCAAGTCTGTGAAGCGTAGGCGCGCGGTTGAGAAGAACAGGATGCTCTTTGATAACATCTTCCAAAACATCCCACACCTCGGGCTTAACTCTCTCCACCATACGTTTTGCGCTTTTAATATTATGCGCAAGTCCTCTTGCAACAAGCTCTTTCATAACAAAAGGCTTGAAAAGCTCAATAGCCATTTCCTTCGGCAGACCGCACTGATAAATTTTCAGTTCCGGTCCTACGACGATAACAGAACGACCAGAATAGTCAACGCGCTTACCTAAAAGATTTTGACGAAAACGTCCCTGTTTACCCTTTAATAAATCTGAAAGTGATTTAAGCGCGCGGTTGCCCGGACCTGTAACCGTTCTTCCGCGGCGGCCGTTATTAATAAGCGCGTCAACTGCCTCCTGAAGCATACGTTTTTCATTGCGGATGATAATATCCGGAGCTCCAAGATCCATCAGCTTTCTAAGACGGTTATTTCTATTTATAACACGGCGATATAAATCGTTAAGGTCGCTTGTTGCAAAGCGTCCGCCGTCAAGCTGAACCATAGGACGCAAATCCGGCGGAATAACCGGAACAACCGACATAATCATCCATTCCGGACGATTGCCCGATATACGAAATGCCTCAACAACTTCAAGACGCTTTATAATTTTTGCTCGTTTTTGTCCCTGAGAGCCTTCAAGTTCTTCTTTAAGCTCCTCAGACAGCTTCATTAAATCTATATTGGAAAGCAATACGCTTATAGCTTCCGCACCCATACCGGCTTTAAATTCTTCACCGTATTTGCTGTATGCTTCTTTATATTCATCCTCTGACAAAATCTGCTGATACATCAGATTAGAACGCCCCGGGTCGGTTACAATATATGATGCGAAATACAATACATTTTCAAGCTTTTTCGGAGATATGTCAAGAATAAGCGCCATTGACGACGGCACACCCTTGAAATACCATATATGCGATACAGGCGTTGCAAGCTCAATATGACCCATACGCTCGCGGCGCACTTTACTGCGCGTAACCTCCACCCCGCAGTTATCACAGACAACGCCTTTATATCTGATTTTTTTATATTTTCCGCAATGACATTCCCAGTCTTTTGTCGGTCCAAAAATTCTTTCGCAAAACAGACCGTCCTTTTCTGGTTTCAGCGTGCGGTAATTAATTGTTTCAGGTCTTTTAACCTCGCCGTGCGACCAGCTTCTGATCGTTTCGGGAGATGCCAGACCGATTTTTACTGCGTCAAAACTATTAAACTCTAACATTGAAAAACCTCCATACTTCCCTCACGACGTTAATTGTCAATTTCATCTTCATCTATATCATCGAGCACCATTTCGCCTAAATCATCCTCGTCCTCGTCAATATAAGTCAGTTCTTCGTCTTCATCTTCGTCAAAATCCTCTAAAATCATGTCGTCAAGCGCTTCGTCTTCAGAGTGAGAAATGCCGTCGCCCTCCTCCATAACGCTTAATAAGTCGTCATGATGCATTGATTCTTCCTCTTCTTCAAGCGAAGTACTTATATCAATTTCTTCGCCGTCGCGATTTAGAATACGCACGTCAAGAGCCAGGGCCTGCAATTCTTTAACAAGAACCTTAAACGATTCCGGTATACCAGACTGCGGTATATTCTCGCCTTTAACGATAGCTTCATACGTTTTAACTCGACCAACAATATCATCGGATTTAACTGTCAGAATTTCCTGTAAAGTATATGCCGCGCCGTAAGCCTCAAGCGCCCAAACCTCCATTTCACCGAAACGCTGTCCGCCGAACTGCGCCTTACCGCCAAGCGGCTGCTGCGTAACAAGAGAATACGGACCCGTCGAACGCGCATGGATTTTATCGTCAACCAAATGGTCGAGCTTCAGATAATACATTATGCCGACAGTAACGGCGTTATCAAATTTTTCGCCTGTGCGTCCGTCATATACAACTGATTTAAAGTCGTCGCTGAGACCTGCCTGCTTAAATGCTTCCTTAATATCTTCGTCCTGCGCTCCGCCAAATACCGGCGTTGCAATTTTAATATATTTCCCGTCCGGCGTTTTTTCTTTGACTGCGAGTATATTCTTTTTATATTCCTCGCTCGCGTCGTTAATTGCTTCAAGCTGTTCTTTTGTCATAAGACTCATTGTACGGTACGCATAACCTAAATGCATCTCGAGCACCTGACCGATATTCATACGCGACGGCACACCCAAAGGATTAAGTACAATCTGGAGCGGTGTTCCATCCTCTAAGAACGGCATATCCTCACGGGGAAGCACGCGCGAAACAACACCCTTGTTTCCGTGACGTCCCGCCATCTTATCGCCGACAGAGATTTTTCTCTTCTGCGCAATGTAGCAGCGTACAACCTCGTTGACGCCCGGAGAAAGCTCGTCTCCGTTTTCGCGGCGGAACACTTTAACGTCAACAATAATACCATTTTCACCGTGCGGCACTCTAAGGGATGTGTCGCGCACTTCACGCGCTTTTTCCCCGAAAATTGCGCGAAGCAAACGTTCTTCTGGAGAAAGTTCTGTTTCTCCTTTTGGTGTCACCTTTCCAACCAAAATGTCGCCACTGCGCACTTCTGCACCAATGCGAATAATGCCGTTTTCATCCAAATTTTTCAAGGCTTCTTCACCAAGATTTGGAATGTCTCTTGTGATGACTTCATCACCAAGTTTTGTTGTACGACATTTAAGTTCTTCCACTTTCAAGCAAATGGAAGTGAAAACATCTTCCTTAACCAATCTTTCATTGATAAGGATGGCGTCTTCATAGTTGAAACCTTCCCAATTCATATAGCCAACAAGCACATTTTTTCCAAGCGCAAGTTCGCCATTTTCAGTGGAATATCCATCAATGATAACTTCGCCTTTTTTCACCTTTTCACCTTTAACAACACAAGGTTTTTGGTTTACGCAAGTTTCATCATTGGTTTTATCAAATTTTGTTAAAATATAAATGTCAACATTGCCTTTGATGTTTTTAACGCGAACTTCATCAGCGCTGACATATTCAACTTCACCATCTTCACGAGCAAGTTGTGTATATCCACAATCACGTGCCACAACAGCTTCCATTCCAGTTCCCACAATTGGAGCTTCTGGACGAAGAAGTGGAACCGCCTGACGTTGCATATTTGCACCCATCAAAGCACGGTTTGCTTCGTTTGAATTCACAAAAGGAATAAGGCTTGTTGCCACAGAAATGAATTGTCTTGGAGAAGCATCAACAAAATCAACTTGTCTTGAAGGAACTTCAATGGCATAGTCTTTATGACGACAAACAATACGTTTGTTTACAAAACGGCCTTCTTCATCAAGAGGTTCAGTTGCCTGAGCAATGTATGCTTCATCTTCAATGTCAGCCATGAAATATTCACATTTGTCAGAAACCTTTCCAGTTTCTTTGTCCACACGACGATATGGAGTTTCCAAGAACCCATATTCGTTCACTCTTGCAAATGAAGTGAGAGTGTTCACCAAACCAATGGCTTGACCTTCTGGAGTTTCAA
>CATJNN010000221.1 GCA_949742185.1 uncultured Clostridia bacterium
ATCATCCAAACCTAAGGGTGAAGATATAGTAAGTTTGCATATTCCTGTCAATAACAATACAGGAATGAATCCAACTACAGATGATACTATTCCGATTCTGATATATAGTGATATTAATAATGTGGAATGGGCGCAGAAGGCAATAGTAAGTCTTACTGAACGCGGAATTTTAAGCGGACGCGGAAACGGAGTGTTTGCGCCCGATGATGCTGTAACGCGTGAAGAATTTGTGAAAATGATTTCAGAGGCATTTCTAAAAAATGAGAAAGAAGCAGATGTCGATTTTATTGATGTATCGGTTGGAGCATGGTATATGCCAAGTTTGAAAAAAGCATATGCGGCGAATTTAGTTAATGGTTTGTCTGATACATACTTTGGAATAGGAAACAGTATAAAACGTCAGGAAATGGCGGCTATTGCATACCGTACAGCTGTACTGCAAACGGAAATAACAGAGATTGCGGAGGAAGAATATCAGTTATTTGGTGATGATGCTCAGATAGAGGGTTATGCCAGAAAAGCTATTTATACCTTGCGTGAAATGGGAGTAATAAACGGAATAAGTGAAGACTTATATGCGCCTCTCTCAGAAGTTTCTCGTGCTCAGGCTGCGGTTATTATATATAATCTGCTTGAGCTGTAACAATGATAGGAGGGGAACATTTTGAAGAAAAAAATATTAGTTATATTTATGCTAATGACAATGCTTTGTCAGACAATTATCATTCCTGCGGGAGCTGCTGACGAAGAAAAGAGCTTTGATTTAATTGAGGCAGAAAAATTATTGTCGGTGCTGGAAATTATTCCTGAATTACCTAATGAAGATAATTTAAGAGATGTTTCAAGAGCGGAATTTTCTGTATGGCTGGCACGTGTTATAGGAATTAATGATTATGAAAAGGCGAACGAACGTTATTTTACTGATGTTGAAATGGAACATTGGGCAACAAAGTCAATTAATTATCTTGCAAGTCGTGGAGTTATTGCTATATCGTCTGACAGAAAATTCCGCCCTGAGGAACCTATAAAACTTGACGAAGCAATAAAAATGCTGCTTTGTATTATGGGATATGAGCCTTTAGCTAAGAATTACGGCGGATATCCTGAGGGATATCAAAAGATTGCAGCTGAATGTGAAATGTATCGAGGTTTAAACGTATCCCAACAATTGAATTTTAGTTCTGCAAAACTATTGCTGTATAATGCGTTACGTACATATTTGTATGATGTATCAGGCAGCAGTAATGGTAATTTAATATATCAAAACAAAGATGATACTTTGCTTTCGCGTTATTGGAATATATATGAGGATGAAGGCTTTGTCACAGGAGATTACGTTGCGTCAATAATAGGAAATCCGGCATCAAATGAAAATGGTATAGTTGTAGATAGAGCGGAGTATATATGTGGCGATAATACGCTGTATGATGATATGTTAGGTAAGTATGTACATATATTCTATATGGCTGAAGATTGGGATGCTGATGATAGAAAGGTTATTACTTTAAGTGAAAATACAAAAAAGGAAAAGACACAAATTATTAAAGCAGATGATATTGATGAATATCGTAATAATGAAATAACATATTATGACGGTAATAGAAAACGAACAGTTCGTCTTGAGAACAGTATTGCTGTTGTATATAACGGAGTACTTGCAAATAGTAGTATAGATAAGCTGCTGTCGCCTAAGCGAGGTACTGTACGTTTATGTGATACAGACAAAAACGGAGGATATGATCTTGCAGTAGTATGGGAATATGAAAATTTGTATGTTGGAGGAACAGATTATAACAGGTCTGTTGTATATGATTATGAAAATACAGCTCATACATTAAGCTTTTCAGAAACTGATTATGATAAGGTTCAGATTTTGTCATCAGACGGAACGGAAAAAACATTTGGTGATATTCGTTCAGGTATAATGCTTTCAGTGTATGACACAGCGAATATTGACAGCTCGAATAAGTTTATAAAGGCATATATATGCGAAGGAAGCGCATCAGGAAATGTTGATAAAATAGGTGATGATAAGATTACAGTATCCGGTTCAGCTTATGATGTTGATATGGACTTCTTTGAGAAAAACAGAGATAGAATAAATACAGGCATAAGTATGTTGTTTTTGCTTGATATAGAAGGTAAAATTGCTGCGATAGGTTCAGGACAAGGCAATAGTATGACCTATGGATATATTTTGAACAATTATGAAGACGAGGCAGGAGATTACCATATTAAACTGTATACACAAAATGGTGAATTTTCAGATTATGAATGTAATAGTTCAATGAAAATAGATGGATATACCTGCAAGAATAGTGATAGTATTTTCAATGCGTTGTCTAACGGAAAAACAGATGTCAAAGGTCAGCTTGTACGTTTTTCGTTAAACAAAGATGGACAGCTAAAAACAATAGATACGCTGCATAAAGGGAATAATGAGAATGAATACAGTCTTATTCAGCAGACACAGGAGCGTCAGCGCGCATTCTTTAATTATGCGGGATGTTTTGACAGAGATATTGTTCCGGGAGGAGGAACATTATATATGATAGTTCCTGATGATGGTGATTTAAAGGGGGCGGATATAAATAAATTTTCGATGGTAAATATGAATTATTTTGACCGTGACCATGAAAAGGCATATACATTAAAATCATCATCCTATACTATTGGAAAGGATAAAGGTGTTCCTGATATTGTGTTGTTTAAGGGTGACATTGACCCTGGATATAATCAGACAGGAAATCCGTTGCTTGTAACAGAAATTATGCAGACGATAAATGATAATGATGAGCTGATAGATTGTGTAAGCGGTTACGAGATAGACAGTAATGTTACCTATAATGCTGCTGAGGGAGTAAATCTTTCGGATACGCTGACATCAGGCGATCTTATCACGCTGCGTACAAATTTGAATGGTGAAATCACGGGAATAGAAAAGATACTGCGTAAAGGAAATGAAGAACAAACACCTCTTGGCGGACCGATTCATGGAAATTATCAGTGGAACTTATGCGTAAGCGGCGGATATGCTATATCAGTAAAGGATAATGTTCTTGCAGTTGGTAATTATGATATGGATACCGTTACCGAAAGAATAAGTCTTGTTAATGTACCAATAGTGATATATGATGCAAAGGTACGGCAAGACAGAAGTGTCGAAGTATCGTCGGCAGACCGTATTCTTACATATGAAATGTCGGGTTCAGACTGCTCGAGGGTTATCATAACAAGAATTAACGGGGTTCCGAAGTGTGTGTATATATGGATATAGGAGTGGGTTAAAATGAAAATGAATAAAAAAATTACAGCAGGTATTATTACACTATCAATAGCTGTTTCACAGTGTTTAGTATTCTCTGCAGGAGCGGAGGGCGGCGGCGAAATTTTATTTGAGGATGATTTTAATTATCTTAGCTGGATAGCTGAATCTTATGTAGATGAAAACAATCAATTGCAAAATTATGACGGATTTTCTGATGCTGCACAAGTACAGAAAACGGCGCTTGCCGAACATGGTTGGGATGCGTCGATTAGCAGTTGGGAAACGAACGGCTGGGAAGAAAAACAGGTTCTTTTGCAGCAGGGTAGCGGTCAAAGCGGTGATGAGGGCGATAAAGCAATATGGTTCAGAGAACAAAACGGCAATGAATGGTTAAATACCCGCATTAAGACAAATAAGCAATTCACATTTGACGGCGACTGTAAATACCGCGTGGAATTTGATGCTAAAACAGATGCGACGTGGAATAATAATATTCTTGCATTACAGGCATATGCAGGTGAAACAAAAATCCCTGTTATGAATTTTGGATGTCAGTGGTCAGGGAGCGGAAAAGAAGATAACCATACACGTGTGAATATGGTAAATTCCGATCTGACGACGGATAATTCGGATTATGAGTGGGGGGCGTGGTATAATGACAGTGAGTTTAACGAAAGCTGGCGCCATTACGCGGTTGAATTTGATTTGATAAATGGGCAGATGAATGTTTATGTAGACAACAATACAGAATTTGTTATTACAAGAAAGCTGGATATTGACAAGGCAAAGACTATAACTGATTTTGGTTTTGAATCATGGGATGATAATGTTCACACACAGATATTCATAGATAATTTTAAGGTGACAAAATTTGAGAAACCTGTCATTCCCGGAATGATATTTGAGGATGATTTTAATTATCTCGGTTGGGTAGTCAGTGAGGAGGATATTACAACGCAGAAAAGCCTTTTGAACAGTCATGGCTGGAACACGACAGTTGGTACATGGTCGCTTCTGGGAAATAGTGATGCAAGTTTACTTCTTGGCAGCGGTGAAGAAGGAAATAAATCATTATGGCTTTATGAGCAAGGAAATGAGTGGAGTGCTCCGGCATTAAAGGTCAATTTAAAAGATATTGACATGAATGGTGTCTATCAACTTAAAATGGATGTTAAATTTGAGGATGTTTCTCAATGGAATAAAAATATTCTGGCGCTTAATGCAATTGTAGGAGATGCAGAATATCCGTTTGTCAATATGGGAAATTGTATGGATGAAAATGCTTCAAGAACTGTATCTCCGAGTTCAGATATATTTGCCGATAACAGTGAATATGAATGGGGCAGATGGTTTATTGACAGCGATAATACAGATATGGCACTACCAGCATATAATGAATGGCGTACATATATCTTTGAGTTTGACTTTGCATCGGGTATGATGAGATATTACATCAATGATGAGGAATTACTATTCCTTTCCAGAAAAATCAATAAAGATGTATTTGCCAGTTTTGATGGATTTGTAATCGGTACTTGGATGGAACACCCTGTGACTAATGTACAGATAGATAATGTAGTATTTATGGAAGGTTCTGTTTCTGCTGAATGTGGAATTAATGTTAAAGACTACAATAATTCTTCCATAACAGTTGAATTGGATAATTCGGCAGGAGTGAAGATACATGGTAGATTATACTGCGCGGTTTTTGATGGTGAACAGATGAAATATTGTTCACTTCAGGATGAACAAATTGAAAAAGGTGAAAAGAAAGTGATAGAAGCCGAGATAAAGGCAAATCTGCAGACAGGCGATGAAATACGTGTATTTTTCTGGGACGACAATATGAATCCTTTAGGAGCATTCGGAAGATATGTGGTTAAGTGAAGATATTAAAAACAAAGCGAAAAAAATTCTGTCAGGTCTTACAATTCGTCAGAAAATAGGTCAGCTTAATCAGGTACAGTGGTCGGGCGGAGCGAGCAGTCCCAAAAAAGATAAAGAATTGCTTGATATGATAAGAAATGGTGATGTAGGATCAGTAATTTTTGCCTTTAATGCATATGCGGGTTCAGAAGAAAAACCATTTAATGACACCGAGTTTCGTGAAACTATGCAGCATACGGCGGTTGAGGAGTCGGAAACAGGGATACCGTTATTATTTGGACGCGATGTTATTCATGGACATAAAACAGTTTTTCCTGTTCCGCTGGCAATGTGTGCGTCATTTAATTTTGATTTGATTCGTGAAGCGTATCAGTGTATAACAGACGAAGCGTTGCAATACGGAATTAACTGGCTGCTTACTCCTATGCTGGATTTATGCCGTGATCCACGCTGGGGACGCATTATTGAGTGTACGGGAGAAGACCCGTTTGTAGGAGAACAGTTTGCCAAAGCAGCCGTTTCCGGTATTCAAGGTGTGAAAGTGCCATTCAATGCGGCGTCATGCGCGAAACACTATATAGGATATGGTGCTTCTGAGGGTGGCAGAGATTATGCAAGGACAGAAATAAGTGATTATTCATTATATAACTATTATCTTAAAGCGTTTAAGGCGGCAATAGATAGCAATGTTCTTACGGTAATGAGTTCATTTAATGAAATGAACGGTGAGCCTGTTTCATCAAGTAAGCGTTTGATTACGGATATTTTGCGTGGTGAATTGGGTTTTGACGGATTTGTAGTGAGTGACTGGGATGCTGTCATACAGCTTATAAAACAGGGTGTTGCAATTGATAAAAGAGAAGCGGCAAGGCTTGCTTTAAATGCAGGCGTTGATATGGATATGGTAGACAGAACGTATATTGACTCTCTTGAAGAGCTTGTGTTGAACGGGCAGGTGTCAATGGAAACTCTCGACAATGCTGTTTTGAGGATTTTAGAAGTAAAATTTGCGTTAAATCTTTTTGAAAATCCATATATTGAACCGAGAGATATAAATATAGAAAGACATATACAAAAAGCAAATGAATTATGTCGTGAAAGTATTGTACTCTTAAAAAATAAAGATAATATTCTTCCTCTTGACAGAAATGATAAATTTGCTTTGGCAGGACCAATGCTGCACGATGCTCGTTCTATTCTTGGAAGCTGGACGCTGGACGGAGATGAGAAATATATTGTAACAATAGCGGACGGCATTAGAAAATATAATAATAGTTTTGAGCTTGATAGCTTTTATGCGGCAGGTCAGAACAGATATGATTTTGAAAACTGTGAAACAGTTATTCTTGCACTTGGAGAGTCATATGATGTGACAGGAGAAGCAAGAAGTCTGTCTGATATATCACTTGCGTGTGAGCAGAAATATCTTATCAGAAGAATGAAAAAGCTTGGTAAGAAGGTAGTTGCCGTTATATCGGCAGGACGACCTCTTGCACTGGAAGATATTGATAAAGACATTGACGCAATACTTTGGGTATGGCATGGAGGAAGCCGGACAGGCAGCGCGGTTGCAGAAATTCTTTTCGGAGAGTA
>CATJNN010000222.1 GCA_949742185.1 uncultured Clostridia bacterium
GGAATATGTTACTCACAAGAAAGTCCTCTAAATCAAGAATAGTTCCTCCAAACACCTTGAATCCGCTCCAATCCCATAAATTATATCCCAACACGCATGGCATAGAGAGCAAAATAATTAAAAATAAGTTGACCGCGCCCGACTTTTTTCTCGAACAACCTGTAAGCTCCATGCCGCAGCATATAATATTCTCAAACACCGCCAGCACTGTTGACAGCGCCGCAAACGACATAAACAGGAAAAACAAACTTCCCCAAAGTCTGCCAAACGCCATGTTTGCAAAAATATTAGGGAGCGTTATAAATATAAGACTTGGCCCGGCGGTCTGGTCTACATTATATGTAAAACATGCAGGGAAAATAATCAGTCCCGACACAATCGCCACAAAAGTATCAAGAACAACTACGTTTAACGACTCGCCGAGAAGAGAATTCTCTTTTCCTATATAGCTTCCGAAAATCGCCATAGCGCCTATACCGAGACTCAATGTGAAAAACGCCTGATTCATTGCTCCGACAAGAGTGCCAGCAATACCTACCGACTTCATTCTTGCAAAATCAGGAACCAGATAAAACTTAAGTCCCTCTTTCGCTCCGTCCATAAAAAAGCTGTTTACAGCCAAAACAACCATAATTCCAAGGAGTGAAATCATCATTATCTTTGTAACTTTTTCCAAACTGTTTTGTAAACCCTTAACACAAACAAGTATACCTATGGCAACAACCAAAACCATCCAAAACGCCATTATTAACGGTTGGGATAACATCTGTGAAAATGTATCTGCAACACTGCTTGTACTCGCTCCAACAAACTTCCCTGATACCGTAAGATAAAAATAATGCAGCATCCATCCTGCTACTGTTGTATAAAACATCATAAGAAGATAACAGCCTATAAGGGTTATATAGCCGTGTATATGCCACTTCTGTCCTTTTTTCTCAAGCTTTTGATACGCTCTGACAGGACTGCACTGACTTCCTCTCCCAACCGCAAATTCCATGCATAAAATCGGCAAACCGAGTATTGCCAGAAATATAAGATAAAAAAGCACAAAGGCTCCGCCTCCGCCCTGTCCCGCCATATACGGAAACTTCCATACATTGCCTATACCGATAGCGCATCCTGCGGATAACAAAATAAATCCCAGTCTTGATTTTAATTTTTCTCTTTTCATTTAAAGCCTCTCCCACAAATTATTTTTTTCATTATATCATAAATAGTTTTAATGAGCAACCGCTAAAATTATATTCTATCATACACAAAAAAATAATTTTTAAATATATAGTTTTGCATCATATAATAAATAAAGCCCCCAAATTTCGGGGGCTTTGCATTTTTACTGTTATTTTGCCACTTGGTCAGCTGTATATACTTTTATATTATCAAGACCTATGGCGCCGGAACCTCGTCCTGTCGTCGCCTGCATTGCGCCAAGACCTGTAATACTGCCCGACATATCAACTGTATTATCCGCATATGTCGTATTTCCGTCAAGAGACATAATCTTTACAGCAACTTTTTTATCAGTAAAGTTAATCTGTGCCGTAACCTTTACCCATGTATTGTTTTTATATCCTGTTGTTGAACCCTGAGCGGTTATCATTTCTTTGTCTCCAAAATCTGTGGCATTCAAATATATTTCTTCACTGCCAACCTGTGTGAACGAAAGAATTATATTATCCTTGAAGAAATTATTTTTGGATTCTCCGTTGCCTTTGCCGACTATAGCAAACTGATTTGGTCTGTCACCCGAACGCGTCATCTTCATGTTGAATTCCAGTATAAGATCACTGTTAACCTGTGCTTCTGCGGGAAATGCTTTATATGCTGAACGGTTACCGCTGCCGGAATTTGAAATGGAATAGAAATACTGTCCAATACCGTCCGCACTGTCATTTTCTATTGTATTTTTACCGTTCTGCGTCCAGTCAAGTGTTGCCGTAGTAAGCTTAGTAAAGTCTTCATTATACAGATATGTAATCGGGTCAACTATCATTTCCGCAAATTTAGCCGTAAGCGTCGCTGTCTTGTAAGCTCTGGCATTGAATTCCGGCAGGAATGATACTGTATCTTCACCGTCATTCCATGAAACAAACTCATATCCCTCGTTCGCTTCCGCTTTTATCGTAACTATTTCATTATGACCAACCGTTTTTTCAGTTGTACCCGCATTATCTATATATACGGTACCCATATCGGAACAGGTACCATCGACCGCAACCGATATTGTCTGCTGACCTAGCTTACTCGGCGCAAGCTTCGCCACAGTCATATTTGATATTTTCGCGTTAAAGGTTGTGCGGCTGTCTCCGCTTATAGCAAAGTGCTTGAATGTATCAGGCGAAGCGGCCTCAAAGTTCTGATAATTCGATAAATCTGCCGTAACTGCAGGCTGACCGTTTACCGAAACAGTCGCTGTACCTAAATCCATGTCAAGGATATATTTTACATTTGTCCACTGACCTATAATAAGCGAACCTACGTCTTTCCCGCCTGCCGTAACTGCTCCGTCTTTGCCTACAGCGAAAGCTGTGAAGCCTCCGTCTGTAATAAACGGCGCCTTATCCGGAGTAGTTGCTTTGGCAAAGCCAAAGTTCAGACCTTGTCCGGAGGCGTAGTTAATATCAACGTCTATCATTATTTTTCCGGTTGAACCTGTACTGAAACCATTATCAAACGGACGCATAAGATGATACGAATTGTTTCCTCCTGCCGCAAGCGTGGCATATGTCACATCACCGTCCTTGCCGAGCGTCAGATTTCCTTCAGCGTTATTATTACCGCCGAATTTCCATGCTCCCGCACCGTTAAGATTTGTTGTACCATAATATTCAAAAGTCTCAACATCACCGCCATCGTCGCCTTTAATCAGATACTCCTCAACATCCGTAGGTACATATACTGAGGCATATGGCTGCATTGTAGTAGGATTGCCGTGCTCGGGGTCGTCTTTATATGCCCAAAGGAATACTTTATATGTTTGCGTTTCACTGTTATAGATTAAATCAGTCTCAAACGGAAGCGTTGTCGTTCCGCTGACTGTATTATCCAAATGTTCTGTGGATACAGCCAAATCTTCAAGCACACCCGTCTCTTTATTATACACCGCAAAATAAGCGTTCGAATACGTACTCATCATTGACTTATCCTGCACCTTGATTTCAACACTAGCAGGCGAATTATTCTCATTAAATGTAACTTTCTTTATTACCGCTGCATAATCATATGAAACCTTGGATAAATACATTGGCCAATACGGATTTTCCGCCGCTCCTGCTTTTCCGGCTGCAATTATATCTGAAGATACCGGGACAGGCTCCTTGCTATCATAAGCGGTAAGAAGCGGTGCAAGAGCAGGATATGCCGCTGCATCTGCGGTCGAGAAAAACTTATGTGCAAGCGCGTCAGCTCCCGCGTCGTTCGGATGCGTTCCATCTGTGCTTCCTCCTCTTGCCGTTGTGAAATAATAATTTGAAAGCGCGTGATTTCCGCCTTCGGAGCCTTCAACCGCCGTAACCGTCGTAAGCCAATCAAGCGTAGGTTTATTTAAGTCTACAAATGCCACACTATCAATCTGCACTATATTGCCCTCAACCGCGTCAGTAACAATTTTATCAGCTTCAGCTTTCATTGCTGCAAGCTCTGCTGCGGCTGTTCCTTCGGTTACCGAGCTTCCGGTTTTGTGCGCTTCAGCATAATCGGAAATTTCTTTCCATTTTGCAACAAACGACGCCGCAGCTGTTTCTCCTCCATACATTAACGCATCTATGTACTTCTTTCCAATCGTAGAAAAATGAGCAAGCGTAGTCGACCATGTATTTGTCGCGCTGTCAAATTGAGTGGTATTATGTCTGTCAATCGGACCGACAATTATGAGCGTTGCTCCGGCATCTTTGCAGGCATTATAATATTTAGGCAGCGAACCCAAATAATTGTTAAGCCAATATTCACTTGTAAAAGACTGACCACTGGAATTTTTATGGTTATGTCCGTATTCAACGTACATAAAGTCTCCGGCTTTAATATTATCGCGAGCTATAGCAAAATGATTGTTATCAGTTGCGTTAAGTCCGCCCTCACCCTGGTTAGATACTGCAACTGTTGACGGCACATATTTTGAAAGATATGCTCCCACCCCCGTATAGTTCTGTAAATCAAAATAAGGAACCTGAGCATTTCCGTCTGTAACAGTTGAATCGCCAAGCACCCAAAGAGTTGTAGGCTTGTTTTCCTGCGTTTCGTCAATCTGCTGTATTATAAGAGACGACAGAGCTGAATTTTCTCCAAGCAGAGAAATATTAAGCATATCGTCGTTAAAATTACCGCCGTCATTTTTGAAATTAACCTTTTCAACATCGGCGGAAAAATCCACAGTAAGAGTTTCGCCTGCATTGATTTTCTGCTTATGTACGGTAGGGTGACGTCTTTCATAATAAAGAGAAGCCTCCGCATCCTTCGTCGGGTCAAGCGTTGTGATTGTTGCCCTCACGCGATAATACGAACCATTATCAACGTAAAGTCCAAAACTTACAGGAAAATACTCGCCTGTAGTATACTGCGGATACGTTTCCTCCTCGTTTTTCTCTATCCCGATGCCATCATTTTCTCCGTCTCCGCCCGTAACAAGCTTCATAGTTTGTCCTTCTTTATATTCAAAGCTGTCATATTTAGGCGTTACTTTGCTCCCGTTGCCGTCGTTTCCGATAAATCCGTATGGCTCGTCTGTACCTTTACTCGTAATCACATTTTTATCAGGCGTTACAGCAATATAACCGTCCATAACATTGTCTGCACTGCCAAAATCGAATTTCCATTCATTAAGCACTGTATCGCCTTCCACAAGAGGTACATACTCTGCCGCACTCGCGCCTATCGGTACGGCTATACTGCCGGCAATCAACGCCAACGACAGCGCTGACGCCAGCATTTTTCTTACTCTCTCTCCCATTTACTTCATCTCTCCTTCTATTATTTTAATATTATGTATAAACTTCATCTATTTTTTATTTTATCATAAATGAACAATAATATCAAGAGAAATATTGTACTATTGCATAAAAACAGTTTTGTTTTTACCGCATATACATATAAAATATACAAAAAACCAATTTTGCCTTTAATATTTACACAAAAGAACAGCTTCATTGTTCCTTATTGTCCGTAAGCCGTCTCACATCATTTTCACACTTCCCAATCAATATAATGCCGCTCCTATAATTCCCGCGTCGTTAAACAGCGACGCCGCTGAAATAATAGTTTTATCCATATATCTGTTATAATCATATCTATATACATACTCTCGGATACGGCTGATAAACGGCTCGCCCTCTTTGCTGATTCCGCCGCCTATAACTATTTTATTCGGTTGAAATGTATTGACAACGTTAATAAGTCCCTCTGCAACGTACTCCACATACTCGCTTATAACCCTTTCCGCCGCTTTATCGCCTTTTTCGGCCGCGCGAAACGCGGTTTGTCCGTCAATTTTTCCGCCCGCCATAATTGAGTTAGGATTCGCTTCTGCAGCCGCAGCAGTCTGCGCAATTAATGCAGTTGCGGAGGCATATTTTTCCCAACAGCCTTTTCGTCCGCAGGCGCATAATATTCCGTCCTTTATAAGCGTTGTGTGTCCAATCTCTGCTCCCGCTCCGTTAAAGCCGTTGTATATACGCCCATTAAGAATAATGCCCGCTCCTATTCCGGTCCCGAGCGTGATACACACGAAGCTTTCAAATTTATTTCCATCAACAAAATATTCGCCGTATGCCGCCGCATCCGCGTCGTTTAAAACAGTCACAGGAAGTCTGCATTTATCGGATATAATATCTGCAATATTAACCCGTTCCAACGGAAGATTGCACGAGTACATCACTTCCCCCGTACTGCAGCGCACCGTCCCCGGAACTCCAATGCCGATTTTCTGTATTTCATCAAGATTTTTCCCCTGTTCTTTGCATAATTGAACGCAAAGCGACGCGGTTTTTTCCATAAGCGCGTCGCATCCGCGCTCAACCTGTGTAGGCTCTGATTTTTTTGCTAAAAGTCTTCCGTTCTCATCCACCAAACCAACAGCGATATTTGTTCCTCCGATATCCACTCCGATATAATATTTCATATTTGTTCACCAATCCTTCCGTACCTTTTTGTCATATCTCTTATAAGCATATTAAGCTCCTCGCTGAGCGAGTCCCTGTTCAGCCGCCATCTCCAGTTTACACCGATTGTCGAAGGCTTGTTAATTCTTGCGCCGTCGTCCAGCCCCATATAATCCTGTATTGGAATAATGCAGGTTTCCGCCGCGCTTCGCATAATCAGCGATATAAATGAAAGATTAAGTCTTTTTTTCGCTGTCGCAAAGTCGCATAAATATTCCCGGGCGGCGATGCGCTCCTCCGACGTAATTGTATCAAACCATGATATTATTGTCTGATTGTCATGCGTACCCGTATATGCAACGCAATTCTTCGGATAATTATGAGGAAGATAGTCATTGCGCGATCCGGTATCGCGCGAATCAAAAGCAAATTCAAGCACTTTCATATTAGGGAATCCGCTTTCTTTAACCAGTTCACGCACGGAATCCGTCATGTATCCCAAATCCTCCGCAATAAACTGCCTTTTACCAAGCGCATTTTCTATCGCTCTGAAAAGCTCTATGCCGGGTCCTTTCTCCCAATGACCGTTTACAGCTGTTTTATCATTATATGGAATAGAAAAATATTCGTCAAATCCGCGAAAATGGTCTATCCTCACAATATCATAAATACTGAAACAGTGGCGCATCCGCGAAATCCACCACGAATATCCCGTGTTTCTGTGGTGCGTCCAGTCATAAAGAGGATTCCCCCATAACTGACCGTCAGCAGAAAATCCGTCTGGAGGACAGCCTGCCACGGCTGTGGGAATATTATCCGCTCCAAGCTGAAACAACTGCGGTCGCGCCCATACATCCGCGCTGTCCATAGATACATAAATCGGAATATCGCCTATAATTTTAATGCCCTGACGGTTTGCGTATTCCTTGAGCTTTTGCCACTGAGAATAAAATTTATACTGCATATATTTCTGGAATTCGATGTCAAAATACAGCTCTTTATTATAATAATCAATCGCATACGCATATCGCATACGAATGTCCTCCGCCCATTCCGTCCACGGCGCGCCGCAAAATCTCTCCTTAACGGACCTAAACAGCGCATATTCTGAAAGCCATTCATTATTCTCCCACACAAATTTATGATATTTTTCGTCTTTTGTTATATCGCTTCTCTCATATGCCATGCGGAGCAATTTATATCTGGACTTATACAGTTTCTCATAATTAATATCATTTTCCTTGTCTCCAAAATCGGCATCTTCGCACTCTTTTTCAGTTAATACACCGTCCGCAATCAATTCTTCAAGACTTATCATATATGGATTTCCGGCAAACGTTGAAAAAGACTGATACGGCGAATCTCCATAACTTGTCGGCCCCAGGGGAAGTATCTGCCAAACACTCTGACCCGCTTTTTTCAGCCAGTCTATAAATTCATACGCTTCTTTAGAAAAACAGCCTATTCCGTATTTTGAGGGCAGGCTCGTAACCGGCAGCAGAATTCCCGCTGTTCTTGCCAAAATCATCACTCCTTTGTTTCAATCATCACGCCGTAATGGTCTGACACTATATCTCTGTTCTCTCCGTTAAAAATGACCTGCGATTTTTCGATTTCCGCTTTAAAATTGCTAAAGATATAGTCAATCCGCATTTTCTGCGTTTCTTTCCAACCGTCGATTTTCTTATCAACAGTAAATCCGCAGTCTTTATTTTTTGCTAAACGGTAAGCGTCGTGCCATCCTGATTTTATCACGAGAGTATATCCCTCATTTTCAATATCCGCCCGATTGTTAAAATCGCCCATTAGCCATACTCTTTCTTTTCCCGTCAGCGGCTTCTCAAGCCTTCTCCACTGACTCTCAAACGGCTCTTTCTCATCATTCCACCACCCCATGTGCACGCTGTAAAACCACCCAAACTCATTACGTATACCCAACGCCCGTCTTGTTCTCCAGTCACTGTAGTCGTCATGCTCGCTGACAAGGATATTGCTCGTTTCAAGAACAGGGAATCGGCTGAAAACAGCCAATCCCTCGTCATATCTCTCATATCCCCTTTTCACCGGCAACCAAATTCCATAATATTTTACACTGCGTTTGCCTAACTTGTCAAGTAAAACAGCCGCATAATTATCAACGCGCGTCTTATATCCGCAAATCTCAAACGGACAATCTCTTATATCTGCCGCAGCGGATTGATTTACCTCCTGAAGCGCAATAACGTCCGGCAGTTCCTCGGCAACCGCGTCTGCAAAAATATCAGCCTTTTTATCGAATTCCGCTTCAAGCAGGCTATGCGTATTTATTGTCAGTAATTTCATTAAGCTCACCTGTTATAAAATATCGTTAATATCAGATTTTAGCACGTCGGCTTTAGGTCCGTACACTGCCTGTATGCCATCGCCTTTCACCAAAAGTCCAAGCGCGCCCTCTTTTTTCCACGCGTCCTGCGGCGCAACCTTTGCCGCGTCTTTCACCGTCACCCGAAGTCTTGTCATACATGCGTCAACAAGCACAATATTCTCTCTGCCGCCAAGCAGCGCGATAATCCGCTCCGGCTGTCCGCCGCCCGACACGTTTTTTCTGTCCGGTTCCCTGTCATCACCTTCCACCTGATAATTGCCAAGCCGTCCCGGAGTCGGCATTTTGAATTTTCCAATCATAAAATATGCAACTGCATATCCAACCGCAAAAAATACAACAACGCATATAATAAAATTTATAACGTCGACCGTCAGTCCTGCTTTTAAAGCCATCGGAATTCTTGTGGCAAGCTCCAGATTTCCGAAAGAATGCAATCTAAGGTGTATAACTCCCGCAAGCGCAAATGCGCATCCCTGTAAAACGGCATACACAATATAAATCGGAATCGCACAAAACATGAACATAAACTCAATCGGCTCAGTCACGCCGGTTAAAAATACGGCAAGCGCAGTTGATATAAACATTGAGCTGTAATTACTTCTCTTATCTTTGTCGACGCGTCTGTACATAGCCAGCGCAACGCCAAGCAGCAGCCCTGTCGCTCCAATCATCTGTCCCACCTTAAACCGAGCCGGAGTAACTGTCGTCAGCAAATTCTGATATTCCGCCATATTGCCTCCGCTCTTATAATTGATAAGGTCTGTCACCCACGCAAGCCATAACGGATCTTGTCCAAACATTGTGGTTCCCGCGTTAATACCCGTCTGTACAACGTATTCGCCTCCGAATGAAGTGTAATTCATCGGAATTGTAAGCATATGGTGCAGTCCAAACGGCAGAAGCAGTCTTTCAAGCGTTCCGTACACAAATGGCGCAAGCACCGGAGACGTTGACGACGAGTTTGCAATCCATATTCCGAAGGAATTAATACCAAGCTGAACAACAGGCCATACAACGGCAAGAATAAGCGAAATAATAACCGACCACAGGATAACCACCAGCGGCACAAAACGCTTGCCGTTAAAGAATGAAAGCGCCTCCGGCAGCTTGCGGAAATTATAATATTTGTTATAAACAATTCCGCCCAAAAAACCGGAAATAATACCTACAAACACTCCCATGTTCAAGGCGGGAGCGCCCAACACGGAAACAAAATAGCCGTTCACAAGCATTTCCTGCCCAAAAAGCGTATGCACAGCGGCTTCAGGGGCGTCGAGCATTGCAGGCGTAACGCCGAAAATCTGTCCTGTTATGCAGTTTATCAATATAAACGCTATAACCGCCGCAAACGCGCCGCCCGCGCGCTCCTTTGCCCACGAACCGCCTATAGCTACCGCAAAAAGCAAATGCAGATTATTAATAATTGCCCAGCCTATATTCTCCATAACCGCGCCGGCAGTCGCTATCACGGCAATATTCCCGCCGCCTATCATTGCGACAAGTTTTCCAAGACTTATCATAAGCCCCGCGGCAGGCATTACGGCGATAACCACCATAAGAACTTTTCCAAGCTTTTGCAAAGTATCAAAATTAATTCCTCTTTTTTTCTTTGGCTCGTCGGTATGGGCGCTTTCCTCTTTCTGATTGTCGTGGGATTCCGCGTAAAAAACAATCGCCGCGTCTTTTCCCGCTGTAACCTCCGCATTCTCAGCGCGCATTTCCATGCCCTCGACGCCGTCGCATACAACAACCGGAGTGATAGTCTGAATTCCTTTTTCCTTTAAAACGTTAATGTTTACCTCCGCAATCAAATCTCCGGTTTTAACTCTGTCTCCCTCTTTAACATGCGGCGTAAATCCCTCGCCTCTCAGCGCAACGGTCTCCAGTCCGAAATGCACCAACACCTCAAGACCATCGTCCGAAGTAAATCCATAAGCGTGTTTAGTGTCCGACACCGAGCTTACAATGCCGTCCACAGGGCTTAAAATTTTTCCGTCGGCAGGAATAATTGCTATTCCGTCACCCAACACCTTATCCGAAAACACCTTGTCCGGAACCTCATTTATCGGAATCACTTTTCCGGACACCGGAGCCGTTATTTGTACAGCCGCTTTTCTCACCGTACTTTTCATAATAATACCTCCATCAGCATACAACATCTTGCGTAAATCCACATTATTTTTTAGTAACACGCCTTGTCTGCAAATAAAAGAGATGTATCGTCCGTCTTTTTTATTTGCTTTTATTGCAGAATTTCCGCAAAATATTTTACTTGTAATTAAACATACCTGATTGTGGGACAATCACATACTACTCTTTATATTATGCATAAGACGTTTATTTTAATCGCATATATGCATTGCGAGATAATAAATTCCCGCATAAAGGTAAACATTAAAAATTTTTCGCTGCAAAAATACCGGCAAACAAGACCTAATCTCACCGTTTTCAGGAAAAATATTTAAAGATATAAAATAAATGACTATGAGACGCAATATTATTTTAATTTGTCGTTTCCAAATCAGCGCGCTTAACGGCAATAGTCTCAAGCGTTACGCTGATTTGGTCAAGCACGGCGGAAACAAGCTCAATTTCTTCAAGACTCATTTCCTGCGCGATAACAACAGAAACAACAGCCGCGAAAATTGCAAGCTCGTCGGGCGACATAAAAAAACCTCCTTGAAGCAATTTATATCATTATATGCGTATCCTTATCACCTTGACATGCGTCAGCTTTTCCTCTATAATGAGCTTCAGGAGGCTGATATTATGCTGTTTATCTTTGATTTGGACGGAACTCTTACAAACACGCTGCCGGCAATCGCTTATTTCGGCAATCTTGCGCTTGAAGCGCATGGCTTCAGACCGTTTGAACAGAATTTATACAAAAACTTTGTAGGAGACGGCATGGACGTACTTATACACCGTATGCTTACGGCGCAAAACGCTGACTCAGACGAAAATTTTGTCAAAGTCCGCAAAACCTACGACGACGCATATAAAAACGATTTGCTTCACAGCACCCGCACATACGACGGCATTCCCGAAACATTGGACGAACTGAAAAAACGCGGTGATAAACTCGCAGTGCTGTCTAACAAACCGCATCATGCCGTCGCACCTATTATAAACAAACTTTTCGGAGACACGTTCTTTAATTCAGTGCACGGTCAGACTTCGGCTGTTCCCAGGAAACCCGCTCCCGACGGCGCGCTGGCAATATGCGCTCAGCTCGACGAATACACGAAAAACACCATTTTTGTGGGCGATACTAATGTGGATATTACGACCGGAAAAAACGCAGGCATGACAACTGTAGGCGTAACATGGGGATTTCGTGATAAACAGGAACTTTCGGACGCCGGCGCCGACTATATTATCTCCAAGCCTATCGAGCTTTTGTATGTAAAAAATAATTAATCAAAAACATCATATTTACTGTAATAAAACTTTTATTGCCGATATGTAAAACAGTCAATAATAAATCCGCAGGCGTATCGAAAGTCTGCAAATATTTTTCTGTTTTCTAACAAACGTAATTTATAAAAAACTGCAAGGCTTTAAGCCTTGCAGTTTTTTAATCTCTGTTTTTCATAAGATACTTATCAACAGCTCTTGCCGCTTCCCTGCCCTCGCGTATTCCCCACACGACAAGGCTCTGACCGCGCCGGCAGTCGCCCGCCGCAAACACTCCCGAAAGACTTGTTTTATAATCTTTGTCGTCCGCATCTATATTACTTCTTTCATTGGTTTTAAGTCCAAGCTGGCGCAGAAGCTCCTGCTCGGGGCCTAAAAATCCCATTGCCAAAAGCACAATATCTGCGTCCCGAACTTTCTCGCTCCCCGCAATCGGCTTTGATACCATACGTCCAGTAGTCTCGTCGCGCGTCCACTCTACAAGCACCGTATGCACTTTTTTCACACGCCCGTTTTCGTCGCCCTCTATTTTAGTAACCGTCGTTTCATATTCGCGCGGGTCCTCGCCGAATACGTGTATCGCTTCCTCCTGCCCGTAATCAGTCTTTTTAACTCGCGGATATTCCGGCCATGGATTTGACGGCAGACGATTTTCCGGAAGCTCTGGCATAATCTCAAGCTGAACCACGCTTCTGCACCCATGCCGTATGCTTGTGCCGACGCAATCTGTGCCCGTGTCTCCTCCTCCAACGATAACCACATCTTTGTCTTTAACATCTATATATTGTCTGTCCTCCAAATTCGAGTCGAGCAAACTTTTTGTGTTGCGGGAGAGAAAATCAACCGCGTAATACACGCCGTCCAGCTCTGCGCCCTCAACCTCAAGCGGACGCGGGGCTGTTGAACCCGTGCAAAGCACCACCGCGTCGTAGTCGTTTAAAAGACCTGCGGCGGGATAATTCTTTCCTATATCTGTGCCAAACTTAAAGTCAACGCCCTCTTTTTTCATCAGAGCCGCTCTTCTTAAAACAACGCTCTTGTCAAGCTTCATGTTCGGTATTCCATACATCAGAAGTCCGCCCGGCCGGTCTGCGCGCTCAAACACAGTCACCCTATGCCCCATCTGATTTAGCATATCGGCGCACGCCAGTCCCGAAGGACCTGAGCCTACAACTGCGACGCGCTTTTCCGTAGATTTCTTCGGCATACGCGCCTTAACGGCTCCGCGCTCAAACATAGTGTCTATTATATGGCACTCAATATTTTTAATCGTAACCGCAGGGTCGTGCATACCGAGCGTACACGAGCCCTCGCACGGTGCGGGACACACTCTGCCCGTGAATTCAGGGAAGCTGTTTGTAAGCGACAGCCTCCTGTACGCCTCCTCATATTCCCCTCTATACACAAGGTCGTTCCATTCAGGTATCAGATTATTCAGCGGACAGCCCATAGCCATGCCGCCTATAATTTTACCCGTATGGCAGAACGGAACGCCGCAGTTCATGCACCGCGCGCCCTGTTCGCGCAAATCCTCCGTATCCATATGCGTGTGAAACTCGTTCCAGTCCCGTATGCGCTCCTGCTCGGAACGGTCGGGCGGAAGCTGTCTGTCATATTCCATAAATCCTGTAGGCTTACCCATTTACTATCATTCCTTTCTATCTCGCGACCGTTTTCCCTGTAACCGTTTCAAACGCAATCAAAAGCGCTTCTTCCTTATCCGTACCCTTTGCGTCCTCTTCCTTTAACACCGTCATAATCTTTTTATAATCGCTCGGAATAACCTTAACGAACTTTTTAACCTCCGCGTCCCAGTTATTAAGAATTCTCTCCGCAACGTCGCTGTTCGTATATTTCAGATGCTTTTCGATCATGCCTTTCAGCTTTTTGGCATCCTCGCTGTCCGACATGTCCTCGCAAATCACAAGCTCGCTGTTAATGCAATCTCCAAAGCCGCCATCCTCGTCATATACATACGCCACTCCGCCGGACATACCCGCCGCAAAGTTTCTTCCCGTCTTTCCGAGCACGGCAACTGCGCCGCCCGTCATATATTCGCAGCCGTGGTCTCCTATCCCCTCAACCACTGCCGTAATGCCGCTGTTGCGCACGCAGAAGCGTTCGCCCGCAACGCCGCGTATATACGCCTCGCCCGAAATCGCACCGTAAAACGCAACGTTTCCGATTATAACATTCTCGCTCGGCACAAAGCCCGCGTCCTCCCGCGGAACGACAATAACTTTACCTCCCGAAAGCCCTTTCCCGATATAGTCGTTGCTGTCGCCCTCCAGCCGAAGCGTCACGCCTGGCGCTAAGAACGCGCCGAAGCTCTGTCCTGCCGAGCCTATAAATGTCAGTGTGACAGTATCCTCAGGCAATCCCTGTTCGCCATACTTGCGGGCAATCTCCGATGAAAGTATCGTGCCCGTAACGCGGTTGATGTTCGCAATCTCAAACTTGCCCTCAATCTTTTTGCCCTCTTTAATCGCGGGAGCGCACAACCTTAAAAGCGTGTTTTTATCCAGAGTTTTTTCAATTTCATGGTCCTGCGGAGTGTTATAATACCGCTCATAATCGTTCGAGCATATTTTCGGCTGATACAAAAGCGAGGTTAAATCAATCTCATTCGCTTTCCAGTTGCCCTCGGTCTTTTTCTGAGTTAAAAACTCAACGTGACCGATAAGCTCGTCAACCGTGCGCACGCCGATTTTAGCCATCCATTCTCGCAAGTCCTGCGCAATAAATTTCATAAAGTTCTCAACATACTCCGGCTTGCCGCAAAAACGCTTGCGAAGCGCAGGGTTTTGCGTCGCCACGCCGACAGGGCATGTGTCAAGATTACATACGCGCATCATAACGCAGCCAATCGCGATAAGCGGCCCCGTCGCAAAGCCGTACTCCTCCGCTCCCAAAAGAGCCGCCA
>CATJNN010000223.1 GCA_949742185.1 uncultured Clostridia bacterium
CATTTCCGCAGTCTGTGCAATACCTTGCGTAGCCGGAAAGTAATTTGCCGCACTGAGTACATTTATTTACTATGTAAGTACCGCAGATAGGGCAATAATTGCCCATATTTGTTATTTCATTTTCGCATACAGGACAAACATTTGCTTTGCCGCTTGTGTTTGTTTCTATTTTTGAGTAAATCATAGGTTCAATTCCTCCATATTCAGTAAAAATATTTTGCATGTTATCTTTTCCGCAGATGGGACAGTATTTTTCATTATTTCGGAAAAAGTAATATTTGCATGTGTTACATTTGTTTAAATTATTCAATAATTTAAGGGGATTTTTAAATTGATTATCAAAAAATTCGTGAGTTGCATGTGTTTGAGAGTCTAAATCTAATGCATAACATTTTAATCTGATTGTTGCAGCAGATTTAGTGATATTAAATATATCTTTAATTTTATCAACATCATCAGGGATAATTCCGATAGAATAAATCAAACAAACCGGAGATAAGAGATTTCTCGCAAAGCAATTAGCTTCTTTTTCTATAGCCGCATAGTCGGGATTTGATAGCCCGCGCAATAGTATGGTCCCATTCATCATATATTTGTAGTGACATAAAAAATGATGTCCTAATTCGTGAGCTATTGTGAATCTATCCAAGCCAATATTGTTTTTTGTATCATTATAATATATAACGCATTTCGACTGATCCTTTGTGCAGGCGTATGCTCCAAGTTCGCTGCCGAAATAATCAACTACTTCCTGAATGGTACATTTGTTTTGAGCGAACTGAGAATATGAGCATATTCGCAGATTCTTTGTTTTATCTATTATTTCATTTAAATTTATAGGGATGGTGTCTAGTTTGAAAAACTCAATTACTTCTTTAACTTTGATATAAACTTGATTATAGTTAGGTTTTAACATATTAGTCATCTTCGTCAAATAGTCCTTCAAATGAAAGCTTTAGCAGATTCATCATTTTTTCCTGTTGCTTTTTATCCATTTTATCAGTACCTTTGCGTAAGCGGCGTATGATAATTGGTTCCTCTGTTGAGGATTTTTTCTCCTCTTTACCAAGAAGGTAATCGACTGATACATTAAAATAATCTGATATTTTGATTAGTGTTTCAAAATCTGGTTGACGTTCTCCTTTTTCATAACGTGTGTATGTTGGTCTTTGCAGACCAAATATGTCTGCCATCTGTTGTTGTGTGAGGTTGTGTTCATCTCTTAGTTTTTTTAAATTTTTCACTATAATCACCTCGTTTAATATAATTATACGTGCCAAAAAGACACAAGTCAATGTATTTTTAATCTGTGTACCAAAAAAGCACATAAAAAAGAAAAACACATTAAAATTTTCATAAAAACTATTGATATTGTGACAAAATGGTACTATAATAAAGGTGACAAAACGGTACAGAGAGAAGGTGGTTTAATGAGAGCGTATTTAAAAAATTTACGTGAAAGGGCAGAAATGACACAAGAAGATATATCTAAAGAATTAGGTATATCAAGAGCATATTACGTACGCATAGAAAATGGTGAGCGGCAAAAATACCTTGACTTATCTGTTGCGACTAAGCTGGCAGAATTGTTCAATGTCACTATTGAGTGGATTGCAGAGCAGGAACAATTAGTGTAAAGGAGGTAAAAAATCATTGCAGAAGTAAGACAAGTAGACATTAAAACATTTCGTGAAATGTATGGGATATCTGAGAATACTGTTGAATGATGGATACATAGCAAAGGGTTTCCCGCATATAAACAGGGGCATAAGTGGTATGTAGATATTAAAAAATACGAAAAATGGCGCGAGACTGAACATGTAAACAGCTATAAATATGCGTAATAGTCATGTGTATTGAGTAGAAAAAGAAAGGAGCTGCAGATGAGAAAGAAAAAGGCGAGGGTGCGGTGAGCGACCTGCGGAGCGGAGATAGAGGTTCCGGCGGAGGAAGCGAAAGGGCTGCATTTTTGCGGCAAGAACAAGGAAGCCCCATGCATTATGGACTACTGGCAGGGGCTGCATCTGAAGTATGGGACGAAGAAAGGAGCGGAGAGTGTGCATGACATGGAAAATTAAAATAGCGGGGATTTTGGTTATAGCGATAATGCTGTGCGCGGCCGCGGCAGAGTATGGAAGGTGGGATAAGGAGCGGGAAGCGGTTGTTGTGACGGATACATATGTCGTTATGGCGGGCGACACGCTTTGGAGCATGGTGGAAGCAAGTTAAGGCAAATTTTCAGGCGATAGAGAGCCATGCGGCGGAGACGGACACGGCGATTGAGGAGGAGAGGACGGAGCGGAAAAGAGGAGACGCAGAACTGGCGGGAAAGCTTGATGCGGAGACGGAGGCGAGAGAGGGTGCAGACAATACGCTGCAAAAGCGAATAGGAAAGTTACAAAATCTATCAACAAAAAATAAGACAGACCTTGTATTGGCGATAAACTCAGGCAGGCAGGAATGTCTTGACACAGCGGTGAAAAGCGTTGATGATTTTGCGGCTCTTATGGGGGAGATTACGAAGGGAATGGCAGGATGCGCGGTGTTTCCGTGGAGTGCGGCGGACATGGAGATGACGAGCGACAGCGGTTTTTTTGATATACATGATACTAAAACCAATGGCTGCCGTATAGAAGAGGGCGTATGGTATTTATATAAGCATAGCGGGGATATACAGCTTAACGAGCTGAATTACATTAACGCCTGCGGCGAGATCTGGGGCTTTGATATGTGCGACAAAGACAACAAAGAGCATTGCGGGTTGCGGGGCGGGCGCATTTATGCGCTTAAGTTTCATGTTGTTGGAGCTAACGACGATAATCCAGATATAAGATATGGCGATTGTTGTGCGATGGAGCTGACCGCGCATGATTTTGAAGATGTGATAAGTCTTATAGACAGGGTGGATTATAATGCCGTTCAATTTGATAAGAAAATCGGGAATTTAACAAATCTTACAACAGAGAATAAGACGTCATTGGTCGCGGCAGTGAACGAGACATGCGGCGAGTTGTTAAAAAAGACCGACGCAGAGCTGACGGAGCGTTCCAATGCGGACGCGGCGTTGTCGCAGAAAATTGATGATTTGGAAAACTCGGTAATCACTAAGGAGAAGCTAACCGCATTGCGAGAAGAAATATACGGGCGGAGATATGAAAATGTAGCCGTAAGGATTATCAATAAGTCTTTATATGGAGAAGTGACCGGAGTAAGCGCAGGTTCGAGTCCGAGTTGGATGCTGAGCATTACCGCGTTTGTAAATCGTTCGGAAATCGGCGGGCTTGTATCAATAAACGATAAGGCTGTTACAGATTTTGAAGAGGGTTTCTCAGACGCGATATGGATATGTGACAATTATTGGGAAGCAAACGGATATTGGCTGTTTATTACGATAGATCCCAGTATAATGAAAATCACGGACGTGACATGGGATTATTATTATGCCGGCAGCACGCCTCAGGCAGAGTTCATATATGAAAATGGAAAACAGTTTATAAAAGTGCGGGCAGCGTATATAGACTTGCCCGGGATTGGGAACGGAACAGAAGAGCCTGAAATTGGAGTATGCGATATTTCAGTTTCCGCAGGCGAGTATGAATGTATTGATGAAACAGGCGTAGTCGGCACTCTTGACTGTTTATCTACAGAGAATAAATCCTCGGTTGTCGCGGCGGTGAACGAGGTGCATGGCGAGATGGCGGGAAAGGTGGACAAGCTTTCCGGCAAGGGGCTTTCTGCAAACGACTACACCACAGCCGAAAAAAACAAGCTTGCAGGGATTGAGGAGAACGCCAATAATTATGCTCATCCGTCAAGTCATCCGGCGGCGATGATTGAGGAAAGCGCGGAGCGCAGATTTATGACGCCGGCGGAGAAAACGAAGCTTGCGGGAATAGCAGCAGAAGCGAATAAATACACGCATCCCGCGTCTCATCCGGCAAGCATGATTACCACCGACAGCGCACACCGTTTTGTTACCGATGATGAGAAAACGGCGTGGAACACATTTTGCGCGCAGAATCCAGACAATGATGCGCTGACTTCTATGATAAACCGCATAAACGCGTTGGAGAAAGCCATGAGATATATCGGCGACGGCACGGAGTTTAAACCGTATTTAATAGAAACAGCCGCAGACCTTGAGAAAATACGATTGGATTTGGGTGCGTACTATCGTCTGACAAATAATATTGAGCTGTCGGGCACATTCGAGCCGATAGGCTCGGAGGACACGCCGTTTACGGGCGTGCTCGACGGAGGAGGATATATAATTAAGAATCTTAAAATTGATAGCGGAAAGACTGTGATGGTAAACGGCGAAGCCATTGAAGCCGCAGGATTATTCGCTGTAGTAGGTGAAAGCGGAGTGGTTAAGGAATTGTCTTTTAATACGGGGACTATGGTTGGCGCAGGCGCGGCGAATTCATATGCCGGTATAATTGCAGGCGTTAACAGAGGTACTTTTTATAAGGTTAACGCTGCAACAACAAGCGCTACAGTGGTATCAGAGGGATATGTGGGTGGTCTTGCAGGATACAATGAGGGGAAAATACAATATTCATACAGCAGGGCTAAGGTTACGTCAAACAGTGCGACAGCTTCAGGTATTGCGGCGGTTAACGCTGAGGGCGGATTAATAGAAGAATGCTTCGCCGTGGTAACCCTGACAGCTCCGGACGATAGCAAAAAAGCAGGGCTTACATATACAAACGACGGCGAGATAAAACGTTCTCACGCGGTTGTTCAGCTTACGGTTGACGGTTCCGGCACAACGGACGCTACAACTACGCAGGTTCCGCTCAGCCAGATGCGCGGTCCTGATAGCGTGACAACCACATATGCCGACTGGGCGTTCGGTGATATATGGGTGGCTCCGGTGACAAATACACAGTTTTTGGCGCATGTTAAACCAAACGAATAGGAGGGAAATGCATGACAAGTGAAATAATAGTTGCAGTTTTGGCGTGCGCCGGGACTGTACTTGGGTCGATGTTCGGGGTTATTGCGTCAAACAATAAAACGTTGTGGCGGATTGAACAGCTTGAAAAGAAAGTAGAGAAGCATAACAATTTGGTTGAGTGGAGAGCAGAAGCAGACGACAAACTAAAGAATTTACAATATCAAATAATTGAGATTAAAGAACGAATTGAAAGGATTGATAATCATGAATAGAATATCTGCTGGAACAATGGCGAGAACTGTTATATTAGCTTTAGCTTTAATCAATCAAATACTGACGGCGGCGGGAAAACCGATTATCAATATTTCCGACGACACGGTGAATACATTGATATCTACAGGCTTTACCGTTGTATCCGCTGTCTGGGCTTGGTGGAAAAATAACAGCTTTACAAGTGTGGCTGTTAAGGCGGACAGGTACAAAAAGGAGCTTGCGTCAAAATGAACGTACAAAAGAATATAACGGCAGTAAACAGGACTGTAAAAAACGGCAGGACGATAAAATATATCGTCCTGCATTTTACGGGGAACAAAGGCGACACGGCGTATGCGAATACAGCTTATTTTAAAAGCATAAACCGCGGGTCGAGCGCGCATTATTTTGTGGACGAAGCGTCGGTGTGGCAGTGCGTGGAGGACAAGGACGTATCATGGCACTGCGGCACGAAGGGGACGTATTTTCATAAATATTGCAGAAACGACAACAGTATTGGCGTTGAGATGTGCGACAGCGTGACAAGAAACAGTGCGGTTGAAGCGAGGACGGCGGAGCTTATGCGGTATTTAATGGGTAAGCACAATATTCCGATTGAAAACGTGATACGTCATTACGACGTGACGCACAAGAAATGCCCTGCGCCGCTGGTGGGCGAGGGCGAGTGGAACGATTTTAAACGAAAACTGGAGGAAATGGGAATGACCGAGACTGAAAAGGCGAAGATGAATGAAATTGCTACCGCTCTTGAAGTTCTGCGCGGTACGGTGAGCTGCATCGACGACAGCCTGACAAATTTGTATGCGTCGGTGAACGCGCTGATTGACAGAGTGGACAAGCGGTATAATTCGATTGACGAGGTGCCGCTGTGGTACAGGGAGAGCGTGGATAAGCTTGTGAAAAGCGGTGTAATCCGCGGAGACGAAAACGGTCGGCTGGGGCTTACAGAGGATTTTGTTAAGACGATTACTATTTTGGATAGAGCGGGTGTGATTTGACTGAAACAGCGTAGCTTCCTTTTTACTTTTATGATATAATGAAAACAATTCAGGGCGTCGAGCCCTAAATTGTTTTTGCTGTTGCTCCCGCAACGCAGTTAATAATCTCACGGCGTTACCAAAATCAGAGATTTTGATGTCTGAGAGGACATTGAGCCATGATTTTGAAGGCTGCCGCCTTTGCGCTTGCGCGGCAAGCTTCCCAAAAACTGCGTTTTTGGCAAAATTCATGATATAATAACTTTCAGAAAGGAGGCGGATGCTGTGGATAAAGCGAATAAGCTGCGCGGCGAGGACGGCTGTATAACATTGTCAGTTCGCCTTCGCGAGGGGTTATGCGACGAGTTGCAACGAGTGGCGGATAAGAGAGGCATTTCCCGAAACGCGCTGATTGGGGAGTTGCTTAGAGAAGGTATCAAGGCTGTGGTGATTGTATAGAAGGACGGACGACCACCTTTTTTGTGCAAAAAACATGCAAGAATAAAAATATATTTTTTGATACTATTTTTAA
>CATJNN010000224.1 GCA_949742185.1 uncultured Clostridia bacterium
GGGTTGATATATAATAGATACGGTTTGACAGACAAGCTGTCTGTCATTATTTTATAATATTTTAGGAGGAATTGCAACAATGAGTAAGGAAAAAGTTGTTTTGGCGTATTCTGGCGGACTTGACACGTCGATTATTATTCCGTGGCTTAAAGAAAATTATGATTATGAAGTTATCGCCGTGTGCGGCGACGTCGGACAGGGCAAGGAAACCGACGGATTAGAGGAAAGGGCTAAAAAAGCGGGCGCGTCCAAACTTTACATAGAGGATTTACGTGACGAGTATGTTAAGGATTTTATTTTTCCGACCGTAAAAGCGGGCGCGGTATATGAGGGGAAATATCTTTTGGGAACGTCGCACGCGCGTCCTATTATCGCGCGCAGATTGGTGGAGATTGCAAAAAAAGAGGGCGCTGTCGCTATTTGTCATGGCGCTACGGGAAAGGGCAACGACCAGGTGCGTTTTGAGCTTACAATAAAAGCTTTGGCTCCGGAGATGAAAATTATTGCTCCGTGGCGTATATGGGACATAAAATCGCGCGAGGACGCGGTGGATTATGCGAACGCTCATAATATCGAGATACCGGTTACGAAAAAAGATTTGTATTCGCGCGACAGAAATATATGGCATATAAGTCACGAGGGAATGGATTTGGAGGATCCGAAAAACGAGCCGCAGCTTGATAATCTTCTGAAGCTTACGGTTCCGCCGGAAAAAACGCCCGACGAGCCGTGTTATGTGACGATTGGATTTGAAAAGGGCGACGCTGTTTCGCTGAATGGGGAGAAATTGGCTCCGAGACCTTTGGTGGAGAAGCTTAATGAAATAGGCGGCAAATACGGCGTGGGTCTTGCTGATATTGTTGAGGACAGACTTGTTGGAATGAAGTCGCGCGGAGTTTATGAAACGCCGGGCGGAACAATTTTATACGCAGCGCACGAGGAACTTGAATATCTTTGTTTAGACCGCGACACGCAGTCGTTTAAGCGTCAGGCAGCTATTAAGCTTGCGGAGCTTGTGTACGACGGTAAATGGTATACGCCGCTGCGCGAAGCATTATCGGCATTTGTTGATTCGACGCAGGAGACTGTGACGGGTGAGGTTAGATTAAAGCTTTATAAGGGACATATCTCTCCCGCTGGCGCGTCAAGCCCGTATTCGCTTTATAATGAGGATATCGCAAGCTTCGGTGACAGTCATGAGCTGTACAGCCACAAGGATTCCGAGGGATTTATAAACCTGTTCGGTCTGCCGCTTAAGGTTCGGGCTATGATGAAAAATAAGAATGGCTTAAATAAATAAAATTATTTTTGCTGTTTGCATTGCAAAGCGCGTTTATTAAAAGACAGAGGAAATTATTCTTCTGTCTTTTATATTGTTATTTTTGTAAGTTATTGATTTTGATGGCACGGACTGCTTATTTATGTCAGGCTGTTCTATAGCAGAAGCAGGAGATATGCTAGATGATTTTAAAATCATAATGTGGGAATTAGACGTCTTTATTATAATCCGGTGAAAAAATTTATTGCGGCAAAATCTTTACATTTTCTGACCATTAATATATAATTATTCATATAATCAAAAATAAAAGGAGAAAAAATATGGCGAAATTGTGGGGAGGGCGCTTTCAAAAAAGCACTGATAAAAAGGTTGACGATTTTAATTCATCAATCCGCTTTGATAAACGCATGTATAAACAGGATATAGAGGGCTCAATAGCTCACGCATCAATGCTTGGAAAACAAGGCGTTATATCGCGGGAGGACAGCGAAAAAATAGTCGCTGAGCTTAAAAATATATTAAAAGATATTGACGACGGCAAAATTGAATTTGAGATTGACGCTGAAGATATCCATATGAATGTCGAAAAAATCCTTACGGAGCGCATAGGCGAGGCGGGTAAGCGGCTTCATACGGGGCGCAGTCGGGACGACCAGGTTGCGCTTGATTTAAGAATGTATCTGATGAGTGAGACACAGGAAATTAGCGATATGCTTATCGGTGCAATGCAAACTCTGACAAATCTGGCAAAGGAGCACACTGATACAATTATGCCCGGGTATACGCATTTGCAGAAAGCTCAGCCCATAACGTTAGCGCATCATATAATGGCATATTTTGAAATGTTCAGGCGGGATTTTTCGCGTCTGTGCGACTGCCGCAGGCGCATGAACGTTATGCCGCTTGGTTCCGGAGCTATGGCGGCGACTACATATAACCTTGACAGGCAGTCGGTTGCTGACGCGCTCGGATTTGACAGTGTAACCATGAATTCATTGGACGGAGTATCTGACAGAGACTTTGTAATTGAGCTTGCAGGCGTACTGTCGCTTATTATGATGCACCTGTCGCGTTTTTGCGAGGAGCTTATTTTGTGGTCAAGCCATGAATTTTCGTTTGTTGAAATGGACGACGCATATTCAACGGGCAGTTCAATTATGCCGCAGAAGAAAAATCCCGACGTCGCAGAACTGATACGCGGCAAAACAGGGCGCGTATACGGTCATCTTATGGGACTTTTGACTACAATGAAAGGTTTGCCGCTTGCGTACAATAAGGATATGCAGGAGGACAAGGAGCCGATTTTTGATGCGGTGGACACCGTGAAGCTGTGTTTACCGGTATTTTGCGATATGATTTCCTCAATGAAAGTGAACAAAAACGTTATGCTCAGGGGTGCGAAAGGCGGATTTACAAACGCTACGGACGCTGCCGATTATCTTGTGAAAAAAGGGCTGCCATTCCGCGAAGCGCATGCGGTTGTGGGGCAGATGGTGTTTTATGCTATTGAGCGTAACATGTCGCTGGACGAGTTGTCGATGGAGGAATTTAAAAAGTTCTCCGAAATAATAGAAAAAGACATTTATGACGCAATCAGCATGCAGACGTGCGTTAACGACAGAAAGATTATCGGCGGACCGGCGAAAGCAACGGTTGAGAGCGCAATAAAGCAAGCGGAGATATTTTTAGCGGAGCAACATTAAAATTATACTTTTGCTTGGTGGCGAATATAATAAAAAGGCTTTCATTTTTAGATAAAAGCCTTTTTATTAATTGCGTTTGCAGAGCAAACGGCAAAAAAGATTCGGGGCTCGACGCCACGAATCTTTTTCATTATATTTCAAAAGTAAACAGAGCATATGCGACAATTAGGAAAATTACATAAAAGAAAATGAGAACTGTACTGCCCAGAATGATTCCTGCAATAGACATGCCCTTTCCGCTGTTATTTTTTGCAAGTGAGATAATACCGAATATAAGCGCTAAAATTGCGCAGACAAGACAAATAGAAATTTTAAAGAAAATGGTTATAACAGCTGATATGCCCAGCACAAGCGAAGCGATAGCAAATCCCGGATTAACTGAGCTTTTTTTTGGCATAAACGGCTGATAAAAGGGAGGATAATATTGATTATTACTTTGCGGAATGATGGGACGATATTGATTGTTATAACGGATTTCGTTGTTTGGAGGAAGTGGAGGAGACTCCCGCCATGCGTTATTCTGAACTGCCCGGTTTGAATTTTTGCTTGATTCCGAATATATGCCGTCGTCTGTTTTTGGAGCTTTTTCATTATTTGTATTAACATACTCGGAATTATTTTGTATATCAGCCGTGGTTTCATCATTGGAAGCATTGTAGTTTTCAGCCATAAGATACCCTCCCGAATTAATTGCCGCATTCTATGCTTATTTCATTAAATATTTTCAGATAGTCGTCTATTGTATAATCTGCGCGTTTACTTCCGCTTATATCCAGCACAATATTACCCTCGTGCATCATAATGCTGCGTGTGCCGTATTCAATGGCATGGCGCAGATTATGCGTCACCATAAGAGTGGTAATGTTTTTCTGATGAACGATCTCATTTGTCAGATGCATGACAATATCGCTTGATTTTGGGTCAAGAGCGGCAGTATGCTCGTCTAACAGCAATAAGTCCGGAGTTGTCATGGTCGCCATAATAAGCGCCAGAGCCTGACGCTGACCGCCGGAAAGAGAGTGTACGGGCGTATTAAGGCGGTTCTCAAGCCCCATGCCTAAAACCTCTAACTGCGACTGATAAAAATATTTGCGTTTTGCGTTGAGTCCATGCCCTAATCCATATATCTTACCTTTATTATCGGCTATAGACATATTTTCAAAAATAGTCATGGTGGGGCAGGTTCCGGCTGACGGGTCTTGGAAAACGCGTGCTATACGTTTTGAGCGTTTATAATCTGCCATTTTAGTCAGGTTTATGCCGTCAAGCATAACGGTTCCGTCGTCTACAGGAATGCCGCCCGTGATAACGTTTAGAATTGTGGTTTTTCCCGAGCCGTTGCTGCCGACCATAGCTACAAATTCATTTTTGTTTATATTTAGATTAAAGTCTGTAAAAAGCGTTTTTTCGTCGGGAGTGCCGGGGTTAAAGGTTTTATGAATATTACTTAATGACAGCATTCGCCGCAGCCCCCTTTGCTTTTTTATTTTTGTTAATGAAAGTATTGAGCACAAGCGTTAGCACAAATAAAACAGTTATCACCAGATTCATGTCTGACGCGTTAAGACCGGAATTTATGGCGATTGTTATACAAGTTTTATAAATAATCATACCAAAGAATACGCCGGTTGTGACGCGTAGAAATTTGACTTTTTTAAATACTGTCGTGCCGATTATCACAGCCGCAAGGCCCATAACTATTGTGCCTACGCCCGAAGAAACATCAAATTGCGTGAAACGCTGACAGTTTACGGCTCCCGCCAATGCAACAAGCGCGTTTGCCACAGCCAAACCGATTATTTTAACGCGTCCCGGATTTTGCGCCAGAGTTATAACCAAGCCCTCGTTTGAGCCGACGCTTCGAAGCAAAAAGCCGGATTTGGTTTTTAAATACCAGTCGAGAGCAAGTTTTGCCGCGATTGCAATTAAGACAATTAATATCAATCGTGAATATACATCTGGCAATTTTGGAATAAACTGCGAAAAAGAAGTGAAAATAGTTTTTTCACCCATAAAAAATATATTCGGAGAGCCTGCAATACGGTAATTAACTGAATATAACGCAGTCATCATAAGTATACCGGAAAGCAAATCTGTAATTTTTAGTTTAACATTTAAAATTCCCGTTATTGCTCCGGCAATGCCGCCGGCTATTACGGACAGCAGTAAAGCAAGCCACGGATTTACCCCTGCTGTAATCATTGCGGCCGATACTGCCGCGCCGAGAGGGAATGTTCCGTCAACTGATAAATCGGGAAAATCAAGTATACTATAACTTATATAGACGCCAAGCGCCATAATGCCAAAAATGAAGCCCTGCTCCAGAATTCCGATTATTATGCTTAACATTATTAAAGCTCCTTAAAATTACTGAATTTATAAAAATATTTTTGCGGCGCGTCCAAGATGAAGCAGGGACGGCTGTGCCGTCCCTGGGGTGATACGTTTTATTGTACCGATTCTGCAGCGGATGCAACGCTGTCGGGAACTGTTATGCCTAATGCGGCTGCTTTAGCGGTATTGAGCGTGATTTTGCTTTCCTTAATGGTTTCATAGGGAAGAGTTGAGACATCCTGCCCTTTAAGAACCTTTGCCGCCATAATGCCTGCCTGTTTTCCGAGCGCGATATAGTCAAGTCCCGCCGACGCAACGCATCCGTTTTTAACCTGTTCTTCTTCCGAACCGAACACTGGAATTTTCTTTGCGTCCGCTTTTTCAAGAAGCACGCTGAGAGCCGCGACAACGGTGTTATCAGTCATATTTGAAACACAGTCAACGCCGTTTAAAAGCGAGTCGACCGCCTGAGGCATTTCCGCCTGCTTGGTTATACCTTTTTCCACAATTTCAAAACCATACTGAGAAGCGAGAGATTTATATGTTTCAAGAGTGCTGATTGAATTTGCTTCGCTTGTTGTGTATAAAATGCCTATTTTTTTTGCTTCGGGAAGCATATCGCGTATAAGCTTCAACTGTGCGTCTACCGGAAGTCTGTCCGATATACCAGACACGCCTTTCATGGCTTCGGTTTCGCTGACCGCAAGCTTTGCAGCAACGGGGTCCGAAACGGCGTTAAATATAACGGGAATATTTTTCTCCGCGCAGGAGGCATAAAGAGCCTGCGCAGACGGAGTAGCGATACCGCACACTAAGTCTTTGCCGTTTGAGAAGCTTTGCGCAATCTGAGTATTCATGGCTGAATCTCCCTGCGCTGATTTGAATTCAATATTAAGATTTTTTCCTGCTTCAAAGCCCTCGGACATTAATCCGTCAATGAATCCCGTACGGCAGTTGTCAAGCGAGGGGTGGTCCTGATATTGAGTGACACCTATTTTATAGGTCTTTTCAGTTCCTCCGTCTGACTTTGACGTGCTGCAGGCAGACGCCGTGCATACTGTTGCCGCTGCTAATGTTAGTACGATTACCTGTCTTAATGTTTTCATATGAAAACCTCCTTCAAATAAAAAAACTTTTTGAACAGATAAAAGTCAAAAAGCAGAAAAATAGCATGTATTAAATTTTTCTCAGCTCTTCTCATCTCATCTAAACTAATTGTATTATATTCTATAAAGTTCGTTTTGTCAACCATAAAATAATA